>NZ_JBFTND010000127.1:0-25848 GCF_056397305.1 Cupriavidus sp. 05N40 | reverse complement strand
GATCGGGACCGTCTGGTCCACATTGGTGCGCGTGGCGCCGAGCGTGCCGTTGATCTGCGGCAACAGGCCGGAGCGTCCTTGCGGCAGCTTTTCCTGGCTGGCCACCAGCTGCGCGCGCGCGCTGGCGAACTGTGCATCGTTGGCCTGGGCGTCGCGATAGACCTGGAGCAGGTCGGCGCCATGCGCGGCCGGCAGGTGCAGCAGCGCGAGCAGCGAGCCCGTCAGTGCCAGGCGCGTCGTGGGCAGGCCCCGCGCAGGGAACAGCGCAAACCTCATGACATCTCCAGTCGGCCGGGCAGCAGTCGCCAGGCTTACGTTTTTCGATCAGCGTTCAGGGGGAGCCGGCGCCGCCAGCCTGCCGGCGCCGTGCAAGGGGCTACTGCTCAATGCTTGCTGGTACTGCTGGTACTGCTGGTCCTGCCGGTACTGCTGGAAATACTGGTGCTGCTGGTACTTTCCGGTGCTGCCTGGTGCTTTCCTGGGCCGTCAATACTTCGGCATGGCCGGGTCCACCTGGCTGGCCCAGGCGTCCACGCCGCCGGTCAGGTTGTAGACCTTGGCGAAGCCCTGGCGCTCGAGGAAGCCCGCCACCTGCATGCTGCGCATGCCGTGATGGCAGATGCAGACGATGTCCGCGTCTTCGTCGAGTTCGGCGGCGCGCGCCGGGATCTGGCCCATCGGGATGTGGGTGATGCCGGGCATGGCGCAGGTCTGCACCTCCCAGCCTTCGCGCACGTCGAGCAGCACCGGTTGCGGGCGGCCGGCATCGGCCAGCCACTGCGCGAGTTCGGGAGCGTTGATGACCTGCATGTGGCTCGCCCCGTTCAGAAGTGGAAGCGCGAGGGCTGCTCGGCACCGCTCAGCGGCGTGACAGCGGTCTCGAACAGGTTGACGGTCTTGTACTCGGTCTCGCTCACGCGCGTGATGATCTGCGCTTCCATCGCGGGCAGCGCGCCCACGAAGGCGGCGATGCGGCCGCCGACCTTGACCTGCGACAGGATCGACGAGGGTACCGAGGGCAGGGCGCCGGAGATGCAGATCACATCGTAGGGTGCGCTGGCGGCCCAGCCGGCGGCGGCGTTGCCTTCGGCCACGTCGACATTGGTCACGCCGGCATCGGCCAGGTTCTTGCGGGCAAGCGCAGCCAGTTCCGGCAGGATGTCCACGGTCACCACGTGGCGCGCGCGGTGGGCCAGCAGGGCGGCCATGTAGCCGGAGCCGGCGCCGATCTCGAGCACCTGCTCGTGCTTGCGCACCGCCAGGTCCTGCAGGATGCGGGCCTCGACGCGCGGCGCCAGCATGTTCTGGCCGCCGGGCAGCGGGATTTCCATGTCGACGAAGGCCAGCGCGGCGTAAGCCTGCGGTACGAACTGTTCCCGCTTGACCACGGCCAGCAGGTCCAGGATTTCCTGGTCCAGCACATCCCACGGGCGGATTTGCTGTTCGATCATATTGAATCGGGCTTTCTCGAGATCCATCTTGCCATTCCTTCCAGTGCCAACCGCTTGTTCAGTTCTGAGTCCGGCCGCGCGGTGCCAGGGGCCGGGGAAATCCGTGAAACCTGCCATTTTAACCCCTTGCCAAGGCAGTTGCCGAAGCGCGTGACAGGAATTGTCGCCTCCATGCCGCAATCCGGCCCGGGAAGCGGCATTGCGGGCGACCGGCGGGGGCCGGGCCGTGGCCGCTGTCATTCGGCGCTGGCCGGCTCGCGCACCGGCACGTGGGGGCTATCCGCCGCCTGCGCGGCGGGCTTGCCGCGCCAGCGCCGCCCCAGCCAGGCGCTGAAATCGTCCAGGTAGGTGTAGATCACCGGCACCACCACCAGCGTCAGGATCGACGAGGTGATGATCCCGCCGATCACCGTCTGCCCCATCGGCGCGCGCTGCTCGGCGCCTTCGCCCAGGCTGAAGGCCAGTGGCACCATGCCGAAGATCATGGCCAGCGTGGTCATCAGGATGGGGCGCAGGCGCACGCGCGCGGCGGCCACCAGCGCGGCTTCGCGCGACATCGGCGGCTGGCCGTCGGCGCCACGCCGGGCCTGGTTGGCGAAGTCGACCAGCAGGATGGCGTTCTTGGTCACCAGCCCCATCAGCATGATGAAGCCGATGATGGAGAACATGTTCAGCGTGGAGCGGAACAGCAGCAGCGCCGCGAACACGCCGACCAGCGTGAGCGGCAGCGAGGTCATGATGGCGATCGGCTGGAAGAAGCTGGCGAACTGCGAGGCCAGGATCATGTAGATGAAGATCACCGCCAGCGCCAGCGCCGACACGGCGAAGCCGAACGATTCGTTCATCGACTTGGTGGAGCCGCCGAAGCGGTATTTGTAGCCCACCGGCCAGTTCATGCCGTCCAGCGCGGCCTTGACCTCGCGCGCCACTTCTCCCTGCGAGCGGCCCGCGGTGTTGGCGGTCAGTTCCACCTCGCGGCTGAGGTCGCGCCGGCTGATCTGGTTGGCCCCGGTGGTGGGCACCAGTTCGGCGATCTGGCGCAGCGGCACCATGCGTGGCGAGCCGTCGCTGCCCACCTGGCTGCTGGCGATCATCAGCCCGCTGAGGTCGGCCATGCCGGTGCGGGCGTCCTTGGGCAGGCGCACGCGCACGTCGTAGTTCTGGTCGTCGGGCGCGCGCCACGAGCTGATGGCGTCGCCGGCCAGCAACGGGCGCAGCGCATTGCCGATCTGCACGATGCCCACGCCGAGGTCCGACGCCAGCTCGCGGCGGATGCGGACCTCCACGGTAGGGCGGTCGTCCTTCATGCTGGAATCGAGGTCGGCCAGGCCGCGGACGGCATTCATGCGGCGGCTGGCCTCCAGCGAGAGGCGGCGCAGCGTCTCGAGATCGTCGCCCTGGATCGACACCTGCAGCGCCTTCTGCCCGCCCGCGCCATCGGGCATGCCGACCATGGTCAGGGTGATGCCGGCGATGCCCGCGAGCCGCTCGCGGATCATCGGGTTGAGCTGGGTGGTGGTGAGCTTGCGCATGCGCCGCTCGGTCAGCCGCACCGACACCAGCGCGTTGTTGCGGCCCGAGGTGTTGCCCGAGTTGATGGTGGCATAGGTATAGGCCACTTCCGGGAACGCCTTGAGCGCGGCCTCCACCTGCCTGACCTTGGCCTCGGTGACGGCGATCGACGTGCCCACCGGCGTGGTGAAGCCGACCTGGGTTTCGCCGAGGTCGGCGGCGGGCACGAACTCGGTGCCGATCAGCGGCACCAGCGCGAAGCTGCCGAAGAAGGTCGCCGCGGCGATGATGGCGGTGGCGAGGCGGTGCTTCAGTGCCCAGCCCAGCATGCTGCCATAGCCGTGGCCGAGCGCGTCCATGCGCGCCGAGAACCAGTCCAGCAGGCGGCCCACGGTGCGGCCGTACAGGCTCTTCTTGTTGCCCGTGCCGTGCAGGTCGGGGTCATGCCAGACCGACGACAGCATCGGGTCGAGCGTGAACGACACGAACATCGAGATCAGCACGGCCGCCACCACGGTGACGCCGAACTGATGGAAGAAGCGGCCGATGATGCCGCCCATGAAGCCCACCGGCAGAAACACCGCGACAATGGAGAAGGTGGTCGCCAGTACCGCCAGGCCGATCTCGTTGGTGCCGTCCAGCGCCGCCGCGCGATGGTCCTTGCCCATGAGGTTGTGGCGCACGATGTTCTCGCGCACCACGATGGCGTCGTCGATCAGCAGGCCCACGCACAGCGACAGCGCCATCAGCGTGATCACGTTGAGCGTGAAGCCGAACATGTACATCACGCCGAAGGTGCCGATCAGCGCGATCGGCAGCGTCAGCCCCGTGATCACCGTGCTGCGCCAGGAGCCGAGGAACAGGAAGACGATGGCCACGGTCAGCATGGCGCCTTCAAGCAGCGTCGAGCGGACTTCCTTGACGCTGCTGCGGATGCCGCGCGCGGCATCGTTGACCACGGTGAGCTGCACGCCCGCGGGCACCAGCTTGCGCACTTCGTTGGTCATCCTGATCAGGCCGTCGACGGTGTCCACGGTGTTCTGGCCCTGCGCCTTCACCACCGCGAGGAACAGCGCGCGCTTGCCGTCGAGCATGGCCAGGCTTTCCTGCTCTTCTTCGCCGTCGCGTACGTCGGCCACCTGCTCCAGCGTGACCGGCTGGCCGGCGCGGCGCGCCACGATGATCTTGCGGAAGGCGTCCGGCGTGAGCATGCGGCCCTTGATCTGCACCACCGTCTCGGTGGAGGTCGAGCGCAGTTCGCCAGCCGGCAGCTCCTGGTTCTCGTTGCGGATCGCGTCCATCACCTGGTTCACGCCGATGCCGAGTGCTTCGAGCTGGGCCGGGCGGATGCGGATCTCGACTTCGCGCTTGGTGCCGCCGACGAGGCTGATGGCGCCCACGCCGCGCACGGTTTCCAGGCGCTTGCGCACGATCTGGTCGGCGATCGTGGTCAACTCCCGCTGCGTGCGCTCGGCGCCCGGCGCGTTGGACACCGACAGGTAGAACACCGGCGCGTCGGACGGGTCGTAGCGCAGCACGCGCGGGTCCTTCACCTCGTCGCGGAACTGCGGGCGGATCAGCGCGATCTTGTCGCGCACGTCCTGCGCGGCCTGGCCGACGTCGACAGAGAGATCGAACTTGATCACCACCACCGAGGTGCCCTGGTAGGAGTGCGAAAAGATCTCGTCGATGCCGGAGATGGTGTTGACGATCTCCTCGATCTTGCGGGTGACGTCCGACTCCACCGATTCGGGCGCGGCGCCGGGATACTCGGTCTGCACCACCACGATGGGAAAGGTGATGTCCGGAAACTGGTCGACCGACAGCCGCTGGTAGGAGAACAGCCCCACCACGACGAAGGCCATCATCATCATGGTGGCCAGCACCGGGTTATGGATTGACAGGCGAGTGAACCACATGGCGGGCGCCCTATGCCTTGACCAGCTTGACGCGGCTGCCCGCGCGCAAGGTGCCGAGGTTGTTGCGCACCACCTGTGCGCCGGCCGACAGGCCGCCGGCGATCTCTACCAGCCCGCGCTCGTCGTCGCGGATGCCGGGCTTGACCTCTCGCTCGGCCAGCATGCCGTTCTCCACGGTGTAGACGAAGGCGCGCTCGCCGTCGCTGCGGATCGCGGTGGCCGGCACCGCCACCACGCCCGCGTGCTGGCCCAGCACCAGCGCGCCCTGCGCGAACATGCCGGCGCGCAGGCGGGCGCCGGGATTGTCCACGCGCACATAGACCATGATGCTGCGCGAGCCGGGCACGGCCGAGGGATTGATGCGCACCAGCCTGCCTTCGAAGCGGCCGCTGCCTTCCACGTCGAGCCGCACGGCCTGGCCGATGGCGGCGCGCGCCACGTCGGCGGTCGGGATCGGCGCCTCCAGCTCCAGCGAGCGCAGGTCGACGATGTCGACCAGGCGCGTATCCGGCGAGACCTTCTCGCCCGGCTGCACCGCGCGCGCCGCCACCAGGCCGTCCAGCGGCGCCTTGACCACGGTATCGGCCAGCGCCTTCTGCGCGACGTCGAGCCCACCCTGGGCGGCATCGAGGTTGGCGCGCGCCACGTCGAGATTGCTCTGGTAGTTGTCGAATGCCGTCTTGGAGATGAAACCCTTGGCAACCAGCTCGCGGTTGCGCTCGAAGGTCTGCTTAGAGTTCTCGTACTGGCCGCGCGCCGCCAGCATCTGGCCGCGCGCCTGGGCTACCTTGGCCTGGTATTCGGTGGCGTCGATGCGCACGATGACCTGGCCGGCGCGTACGGCCTCGCCCTCGCGCACCAGCACTTGCTGCACCTCGCCCGAGACCTTGGCCTTGACCGAGGCCTGGTTGAGCGCGCGCAGCCCGCCCGACAGCGGCAGTGCAACGCGGAGATCCTGCGTGGCGGCTTCGGCCAGGTCGGAGTGGAGGAATTCCACCAGGCCTGGCGCGGCCGGCTGCACGGCCGCCGGGGCCGTGGCCGGCTTGCCGGTGCCGTTCTTGCGCACGGCCGCGGTGGCGCTGAGCACCGCGATCACGGCCACCGCGGCGAACGTGCCAATCAGTATCTTTGTGCGTCGGGTCATGCTGTCTCCGGCGGCCGCGCCGGAGAGTCCGCCGCGTCCTGCTGCGCTTGCGCTCGTGCGAGCGCTTCTAGTTGTTCTTGCCGTATCCGCTCCCAGACGTAGGGGCCGACCTTCGGCGGCAGCGGCGTATCGCGCGCGGCGCCGGTGGTGAGCCCGAACAGCAGCATCTGGAGCAGGTTGTCGATAAAGGCCTCGGGGTCGATCACGATGCTCGACGAAGCCCCGAAGCCGCGTTGCCACAACACCAGGAACACCAGCGGCGCGCAGATCAGCGCGCTGTTGGGGTTGGCCGGCACCGCGCGCAACTCCCCGCGTGCCGCGCCTCGCGCCAGCACGCGCGCGAACAGCTCGTCGCCCGGTACCGTCACCTCCTCGTGGTAGAAACGGGCGATGTCGGGGAAGTGATTCGCCTCCGCCAGGACCAGCCTGGTCAGGCCTGCCACCGAGGTGGCGCCGATCAGGCCCCACCAGCCGCGCAGCAGTTCGCGCAGCAGCTCGGCGGTGGTGCCTTCGAAGGTCTCCACCAGGTCGACGCCCCGGGCCAGCGCCGGCCCCAGGTTCTCCCGCACCACGGTCTTGAACAGCTCTTCCTTGTTGGCAAAGTACAAATACACCGTGCCCTTGGACACACCTGCGGCGGCCGCGACATCTTCCAGGCGGGTGGCCGCATAGCCTCGCTCGACAAACAGTTCGAGCGCCGCGGCCACCAGTTCCTGCGGGCGCGCGGCCTTGCGGCGGGCCCAACGCTTGGGATTCGCCTCGRCCTTGTTCTGGTCTTGGGACTTGTTCACTGGGGCGCTGCGCACCTATGCCGGTGCGTTCTCCGCGGATTTTGCCAATAAATAACTCTTGGGTCAGTAATGTAGTGGAGTGGATTGGGGCGGTCAAGCTGGGGCATTCACGGTCTGGCGCCGCGGGCATGGGGCACAATACGGCCTGCCGGACGCCCGTCCGCGCCTGAACCTTTGCCATGTCCGTCCAGTCTGAACTTTCCTGCCGCCCGGATTGTGGCGCTTGTTGCACTGCGCCCTCCATTACGTCACCCATTCCGGGCATGCCGCACGGCAAGCCCGCCGGCGTGCCGTGCGTGCAGCTGCTGCCGGATCGCCGCTGCGCGATCTTCGGGCAGCCTTCGCGGCCGGCGTTCTGCGCCGGCCTCAAGCCCGCCGCCGACATGTGCGGCGACTCGCGGGGGCAGGCGCTGGCATGGCTGGCGCGGCTGGAGGCCGCCACGGCGCCCGCGCCGGCTGCCATTGCCCGCTGAACCGCAAAGGAAACCAACCCATGGTCATGATGAATCGCCGGCGCTGGCTGGCAGCAAGCGGTGCTCTCGCGTTCGCCGCGGCACTGGCGGGCTGCGCCATGTTCGGCAACGACTACACCTTCTCGCAAAGCCAGCTGCAGGCAGCGCTGGAGCGCAAGTTCCCATTCAACAAGCGCTATATGGAGCTGTTCGACATCCAGCTCGCCAACCCGCGGCTCACGCTCGACCCGGAGCGCAACCGCGTGAACGTGCAGTTCGATGCGACCATCGACAACCGCCTGTTCTTCGGCCAGCCGCTGACAGGGCGCTTCGCGCTCGATAGCGGCCTGCGCTACGACCCGCCCAGCCGCTCGCTGGTGCTGCAGGATCCGCAGGTCCAGCAGTTCGACATCGGCGGCCTGCCGGCGCAGTTCACGCGCCAGCTCAATGCGCTGGGCGGCATCCTCGCCGAGCAGCTATTGCAGGGCTATCCGCTCTATACCTTCCGTCCGGATCAGCTGCGCCTTGCCGGCTCCAGTGTCGAGCCCGGTACAATCACCGTTTTGCCCAACGGGATCAACGTCAAGATCAACCGTCCGTGAGTGCGCGTGCGCGCATGACGGGCGCGCGGCCAACGGTGGTCCGTACCCTGCGGCTTCCTTTTTTCCTTTTTCGTTTTCCTTCGCCCCACCAATCAGCATGGATATTGCGCTCGCCCTGAAAGCCGTGATCCTCGGCATCGTCGAAGGACTGACCGAGTTCCTGCCCATCTCCAGCACCGGCCACCTGATCCTGGCTGGCCAGTTGCTCGACTTCAACGACGAAAAAGGCAAGATCTTCGAAATCGTGATCCAGTTCGGCGCCATCCTGGCGGTGTGCTGGGAATTCCGCCGCCGCATCACCACCGTGGTGGGCGGCCTGGCCACCGACGAGAAGGCGCGACGCTTCGCCGTCAACGTGATCGTCGCCACGGTGCCGGCGATCGTGCTGGCGCTGGTGTTCGGCAAATGGATCAAGGCGCATCTGTTCAACCCGGTCACCGTGGCCACCGCCTTTATCGTCGGCGGCGTGGTGATCCTGTGGGCCGAATGGCGCGAGGCGCATCGCGGCCGGGTCTCCCACCCCGCAGGCAATGCCCTGCTGGAGGCCGCCAAGGCCGGCGCGCCGCGCATCGAGTCGGTGGATGACCTCAACTGGCGCGACGCCATCAAGGTGGGCCTGGCGCAATGTTTCGCGCTGATCCCCGGCACCTCGCGCTCCGGCGCCACCATCATCGGCGGCATGCTGTTCGGGCTGTCGCGCCAGGTGGCGACCGAGTTCTCGTTCTTCCTGGCGATCCCGGTGATCTTCGGCGCCACGGTGTACGAGCTTTACAAGGCGCGCGCGCTGCTGTCCGCCGACGATCTCGGTGTGTTCGGCGTCGGCTTCGTGTTTGCCTTCCTGTCGGCCTTCCTGTGCGTGCGGTGGCTGCTGCGCTTCGTGGCCACCCATGACTTCAAGCCGTTCGCCTGGTACCGGATCGTCTTCGGCGTGATCGTGCTGGTGACCGCCTACACGGGACTGATCGCCTGGCACGCCTGATCGCGCCAAGCCGCGGCCGCGCCTGGCCGTTCACGCGGGGCGCGACGCAAACAAGAAAGGCGTGGCCACTGGCCACGCCTTTTCTATTGGGCAAGCGGCCAGGCCTCAGGCCCGCTTGCGGAATACCACGTCCCACACGCCATGGCCGAGCCGCACGCCGCGGCGTTCGAACTTGGTGACGGGGCGGTAGTCAGGCCGCGGCGCAAAGCCGCCGGCCGCATCCGACGTGTTCTCCAGCGCCGGTTCGCCCGACAGCACTTCCACCATCTGGTGGGCATATTCTTCCCAGTCGGTCGCGCAGTGCAGGTAGCCGCCCGGCTTGAGCCGGCTGGCCAGCACCTTCACCAGGGGCGCCTGCACCAGGCGGCGCTTGTTGTGGCGCTTCTTGTGCCAGGGGTCGGGGAAGAAGATATGGATGCCATCCAGGCAGCCGTCGGTCAGCATATGCGCGATGACCTCGACCGCATCGTGCGGCATGATCCGCACATTCCCGATGCCGCGCTCGCCGATCAGCTTGAGCAGGGCGCCCACGCCGGGCTCGTGCACCTCGCAGCCCAGGAAGTTGTCCTGCGGCCGCAACTGCGCGATATGCGCGGTGGTTTCGCCCATGCCGAAACCGATTTCCAGGATCGCCGGCGCGACGCGCCCGAAGGTGGCTTCCCAGTCCAGCGGCTGCGGCGCGTAGGGCAGGATAAAGCGCGGGCCGAGGTCATCGATGGCGCGCTGCTGCCCGGTGGAGGTCCGCCCGGCGCGGCGCACGAAGGAGCGGATGCGGCGCGGATGCGCCACGGCGGCGGCCTGGTCGGGCGCGTTGCCGGCCTCGTCGGCTGGCGTGGGGTCGGAACTGGGGTCTTGGGGAAGCATGGCAACAAAAAAGCCGCCGGGCGAAGCCTGATCGGTCAGTGACCAGGTGGCGAAGGCGGCTCGTATCAATCCGAGGTGGAGCGGGCGATGGGAATCGAACCCACGTCTTTAGCTTGGGAAGCTAAGGTAATGGCCATTATACGACGCCCGCAAGAGCCGGGATTTTACGCGGGATTCAGGCGGGAGCGCAAGCGGTGGAAGTGGGCGCGGCATGCGAAAGTGGATGCACTGCAACTCGGCTTGCTGGGTGCGCTGGCATCATTTTGGGCGGCGATGGAGGGCGGAATCCGGCATGCGTGTGCATGGCAATGTCCGCACCCTGTCCTTGCGATCGTAAGGCTGCGGAGAGGGAACTCCCATCTTTGTAGAGATGGTTCGGCATTTGAGGCTCGGCCGTAGAGGCCGACTATGCCTTTTCTATCGCGACCCACCACCTGGCAATCTGCTTCCCGGTGCGAATGGGTACTTTCGACCCGAAACGGGCGTCAACTCTGCTACCGGCGAATGGCCGCTGTTGCCATGCGTGCCCAGTTACTAGGCCTGGCCGTCCGGCCGACCGCTGACGGTCTGGTACGGGCCATCTGTTCCATCATCATTCGGTCAAGCACGAGGGTTTTTCGGAAAGCCCCTCCTATTCTCCATCGGGTGCGCGCTCCTTGAGGGTGGCTAGGGCGTCCATCAATCGCTTGGCATTCAGTTCATCCTCGACATAGATCTGCGCCAATGTCCGGCCGCCGGATGATCGAGGCTCGACCACGAACCAGTTACGCTTGCTGAACAGGCGCGTTTCAGCAATCGATCGGTAATATAGCCTGGTGGCTTTCCGAATGGACGTGGTAGTAACAGATGTCAAGCCAGGAGCGGACACAGCTCTGGCGCCGCTCCCGAACTCCACATACCGGTCCGTGACCTGGACTGACTCCGGACGCTTCTTGTCTGGCTGCTCGTACAGCACGCGCTCCACAATGACCTGAGGATTGCTGACGGTGGCGGGTTGGTAATCAATGCGGGTAGCACAGGCAGCCAACAGTAGGATCGGAACGAGTAAGCAGGTTCTCATAGCAGTGAGCGGAAGTTCGGGCGCAATTCTGAGTGGATTCTTGCGGGTTGTCACGCTTGTTAGGCGAGCAACTCCAGCATCCGCGTCTTTTACAATTGGAAGCGGCTATATCCAGCAGCCAAGAGCGCGGCACCTGCTTGCGACGAGTCGCGGTGGCGTGCGAGCCGCGCCTAACCCGTCGGGGAAAGCGGCCATTCGACACGGATGACGGTATGACTGTTCCTGGCCCGGACTCGGCTGCGAATGGCGACCGGCTCAGACCGCCCCGCTTCTGCCTCTGTGCGCCTCGGTAACCCTCCCATTTCTAGCAGTCTCTGGAAGTTGAGGCTAGGCCACGATGGCCGATCGTTGTTTCGGGTCATGCCGCCGAGCGCCATGTTCGGGCGCTCGTGATTGTAAGACCATAGCCATTTGGTGGCGTAATCCTGGAAGTCGCGGGCTGTCTCAAACAGTTAGTGCGCCAAGATGTACGGCGGCAATCCATGTACCCTGAGGGACACTCTTCCCGGATTTTTCCGGGACGTTACCCTGGCACCTTCTTCAGGTAGGCGGGTGCGTGGGGCGGGAGTCGGGATCACGCGGCGTGAACCGCCATGCGCGCCGCTACCGGTGCCGCCCCCTGCGCCCGCGGCTCCCGGGCGCCGTCGCCGATCCGGAACACGGCCACCGCCGCCGACAGCCTGCGTGCCTGCTCTTCCAGCGACCCGGCGGCCGCTGCGGCCTGTTCGACCAGCGCCGCATTCTGCTGGGTGACCTCATCCATCTGGGTGACCGCGACGTTGACCTGGTCGATGCCGGAGCTCTGTTCGGCGGCGGCGGCGGCGATCTCGTTCATGATGCCGCTGACGCGGGCGATGGCGCTGACGATCTCGGCCATGGTGGCGCCGGAGCGCTCGACCAGTCCGGCGCCCGCTTCCACGCGTGCGGTGGAGGCGTCGATCAGGCCCTTGATCTCTTTGGCGGCGCCGGCGCTGCGCTGCGCGAGCGAGCGCACCTCGCTGGCGACCACCGCGAAGCCGCGGCCCTGTTCGCCGGCACGGGCGGCTTCGACCGCGGCGTTCAGGGCCAGGATATTGGTCTGGAAGGCGATGCTCTCGATCACGCCGACGATCTCTCCGATCTTGCGCGAGTCGCCGACGATATGCTGCATGGTGCCGACCACCTGCTGCGTGAGTTCGCCGCCCTGGGCGGCCAGCCCCGAGGCGCCTTGCGCGAGATGGCTGGCCTGCCTGGCGTTCTCGGCGGTCTGTTTCACGGTGGAAGTGAGTTCTTCCATGCTGGCGGCGGTCTGTTCCAGCGATGCGGCTTGTTCTTCGGTGCGTTGGGAGAGATCGGTGTTGCCGGCGGAGATCTCGCGCACGCCGACGTTGATTGATTCGGTGCCGCCGCGCACGGTGCCGACCGTTTCGATCAGCGACGCCTGCATCTTCTGCAGGCCGGCGCTGAGCTTGCCCATCTCATTGTCGCTGTCGACCGGGACATGGCCGGTCAGGTCCCCGCTGGCGATGCGATTGAACTGCGCGATGGCGGCGTTGACCGGATCGACGATGGCGCGCATCAGCGCGGCACGCCCGAGCCACGACAGCAGCAGCGCGGCGGCGAGGCCGATGGCCACTGCCATGCTGACCGCCTTGAAGCGTTCCTGCGCCTCCTGGTAGCGCTGCGCGCCGCGCTCGAGCTGGAGCTTCTCCAGTGCCAGCATGGCCTTCTCATACGCACTGTAGAGCGGCGGCAGCTTGTGCGCCTGCTGCTGCAGGAAGGCTGGCTTGTCGCCTGCCTTGAGCGCCGCGAGCGCCGGCTCGACGCCTTCGCCGAGGAACCTGGCGCGCTTGTCCTGCATGTCCTTGATCAGGCGTTGCTCCTCGTCGCCGTTGCCGGCGCCGGCAAGGTAGTGCGCCTGGCGTTCGTTGGAGGCCTTCAGGTATTGGTCGGAGCGCTTGAGCACGGCGCTGGCGCCTTCCTGGTCGTTGAGCTCGGTGAGCGAGGCGTAGGTCGCGAGCGCCAGGCGCAGGCGCAGCAACTGCCCGGCGCTGCCTTCCAGGTCTGCCACCGCGGGCGTGTCGACGGTGTACATCTGCTTGAGCGATTCATTGCCCGCGCGCATGGACAAGAGTCCCGCCGCGGCCCCGACCACCAGGGCGAAACCGAAAAAGGCGACCATGAGGCTGAGATAGCCTCGGATGGACAGGTGCTTCAGCATTGTCTTCCTCTCGTTGAGTATGGCACTCGGCTTCCGTGTCGCCTGCACATGCGCCGGCGCATAGCACGGAGAACGCCTCTGATCATGGGGCGCTATTTCGGTCAACGGCGGGCCGGCGGAAAACTTGAAGCGGGAGGGCGTTGCCTCGTGCCGACGATGCGGAAGGCGGTCAGGCCACGATGCGCAGGCGGCAGGTCGCGGTTTCTTCCTGGCCGGGCGCGAGCCAGCGCAGGCCGGTGCCATGATGGATGGCATCGGGCAGGCCCAGCCATGGTTCCACGCAATAGAAGTCGGAATCGGCGTGCTCGGACCACGTGGTGACCGCGAACCAGGGGGCCGTCGCCGGAGCGGCGGCGACGTCAAGCTCGATCGCCAGCTTGCGCCCGCGCGGCGCCGTGGCGTCGGGCGGGATGGCAAGGGTGCAGGCGCGCGGCGCCGTGTGCGGCTCGCGCAGGACGTGGAAGGCGTCCTGCAGGCGGGAATCGTCGAGCCGATAGGCCGGAGCGCCGGGGCCGAGGTCCTCGGGCGAGCCGTCGGCGCGCTGGCGCATGCGCCGCGCGTCGGGCATATCCAGCACGGTGGCGCCGCGCACTTCGTGGGCGACGGCAAAATAGAAATGGTGGCCCGCGTAATACGGCAGCGGCTGCGCACCGGTATTGCGTGTGCGCAGCGTGGCCTCGATGCCGTCCTCGAGCAGGCGGTAGCCGGCCTCGAACGCGAATTCGAACGGATAGCCCGCGCGCGTCGCGTCGCAGGCTTGCAGTGTCATCGCGATGCGCCGGTCTGCCTCGTATTGCGAGACCGCGAACGGCAGGTCGCGAGCGAAACCGTGATTGGGCAGGGCGCGCACTTCGCCGCCGGCATCGCGCCACGCGCCCGGCACGCCATCGACAAAGTGCCGGGCAATGAACGGAAACAGCAATGGATTGCCGCCGCGCACGCGGGAAGGCTGGGACCAGTCGGCGCCGTCCGGCCAGAACAGGATGTCTTCGCCGCGATGCACCCAGCGCACCAGGCGTGCGCCCGCGTGCGGCGCGAGCAGCAGGTAATCATCCTGCCCGCCTACGCGGACCAGGTCCTGACCTTGGAAATTCGTGAGTGCGACGGCTTGCATGCGGTGTATCGTGTCCGGTGAGGGGACGACGAGAATGACGAGGGCAACGGCGCATCATAACCGGCATGGCACCGGCACCGCACCGGTGCCGGCTCCCGGCGAGCCGGGACGTTGCACGCCCTGCGCGAGTGCATGCGGCGGATTGCGCAAGGCAACCGCGGCGGGCACGGAGCCGGGCGCTTCACATTCGTCGCCGCGTTCGACCTTTGCCGCGCTGGCGCGGATGTTGCGTCGCCACGCAGCGCGTTCTCTCCCTAGCGAAAGGAGCTTGTCATGGCCGAGTCCACCAGCAAGTCCGGCAGCGCAACCGCCGGCGAGCCCGCCGCGGATTTTTCTCCCACGCGCTTCTCCCATGTGCGTCCGCAGGATACGGCCTTCGTCGACCAGGGCCTGCGCGACTTCTTCCTCTACCGCGACCTCGGCGTGGCCGATGCCACCGGCGGCAAGCTGCTGGTACAGCTCGTCAAGGCCAACCTCCCGCCCGAGCAGGGCACCGGCTGGCACCGGCACCAGGCGGCGTTCCATGTGGTGCTGATGCTCAAGGGCTGGGCGCGCTTCATGTACGAAGACAAGGAAACGCTGGTAGCCGCCGGCGACTGCGTGCACCAGCGTCCCGGCATCACGCACTACCTGTTCGACTATTCGCCCGACATGGAATACCTGGAGATCGTGGGGCCGGCCGACTTCGGCACGGTCGATGCCGAGGGTCCGTGCGCGGTGCCGCCGGTGACGCCATGGCCGGCGGACCGCACCGCCGCCTAGGAAGGAAGGGGCCCCTTCACCCGCTCATGTGCACGGTGTTGCGCACCAGCGGATAGACCTGCGCATCCCAGCGCTTGCCGTTGAACACGCCGTAGTGGCCGACACCGGTCTGCACATGATGCATGCGCATATAGGGCCGCAGGCTTTCGCACAGGTCCTGCGCGGCCATGGTCTGCCCGATGGCGCAGATATCGTCGCGCTCGCCTTCCACGGTCAGCAGTACCGTACGGTGGATGGCGCGCGCGTTCACGCGGCGGCCGGCCACGTCGAGCAGCCCCTGCGCCAGCAGGAAGCGCTGGAACACCATGCTCACGGTCTCGAGATAGAACTCGGCGCTGAGGTCCATGGTGGCGAAGTATTCCTCGTAGAACGTCTGGATCGCGTCGGCGCGCTTGTGCTCGCCGTTGGCGCGCAGGTCGTAGAGATCGCGGAAGGCTTGCTGGTGGCGCTCGCTGTTCATGCTCATGAAGGCCATGAGCTGCACGAAGCCGGGGTAGACCCGGCGCATCGCGCCGGCGAAGCGTAGCGGCACATGGCTGGTGAGCGAATTCTCGAACCACTCGATCGGCTGGCTGGTGGCCAGTTCGTTGACCTTGGTCGGGTTGATGCGCGCGTCGATCGGGCCAGCCATCAGGGTCAGGCTGGGCGGCTGCGCCGGGTCGTTGTCTTCCGCCATCAGGGCCACCGCCGCCAGCGCCGCCACGGTGGGCTGGCACACCGCCATCAGGTGCGTGCCGCCGCCGAGCACGTGCAGGAAGTCGATCAGGTGCTGGACGAATTCGTCAAAGCCGAAACGGCCGTGCATCAGGGAGATATCGCGCGGGTTGTGCCAGTCCGTGATGTAGACGTCATGGTCGCGCAACATGGTCTGCACCGTGCCGCGCAGCAGCGTGGCAAAGTGGCCAGACATCGGCGCGACCAGCAGCACGCGCGGCTGCCTGCTCACGCCGTGCTTGCGAAAACGCAGCAGTGAACAGAACGGCGTGCGCGCGGTGACTTCTTCCGTGACCTGCATCGGCACGCCATCCACGGTGACGCTGTCGATGCCGAAGGGCGGGCGGTGGTGCGTCAGCCGGCTCAACGCCAGCACCTCGCAGGCTGCGCGCGTGGCACGCATGGGATCGCAGCCAGCCATGCGTGGATTGGCGGCCAGCGACACCGCAATCATGTCGGCCAGGCCGCAGGCAGGCTGCATGAGGTCCGCGTAGCTCTGGTACACCTGATACAGCATGGCCGCCCCCCTTGTTATGCATTGACTTCATTCGCCGCAATATGCGTGCCACGGCGTATTGTTGGCATGAGGCTTGCGGGCTTGGGCCTGTGGAATGGCGGGTGACCTGTTCTGGTTCGTTTGCGGCGTGCACGCCGCGTGCGGCAAAGGCCCGCATCGCTGCTGCACCAGCGTGGCTTCATGCTGGTGCGGCCAGGCGCACCGCGCAGGTGCGGCGTCTTTTGTAGCGTATCCGGCGCGCGCGCAAGCAGGCGGACCGTGCCGCGATGCTCGCACCCGCGATGTACTACAACGTCATAGTAGAAGCAGCGGCCCGCGGCACATAGCAAGACATTGCAGCGGCATTGCATGGCGATACGCGGGGCGTGATTTGCACCAGAGGCAAACGAGCCGGCCCGCTGCGCAACGGCTCATCGGACTGGCAAGGAGGCGCGATGGCAAAGACGACCCTCACCATCAGCAGCAAGACATATTCGTCGTGGTCCCTGCGCGGCTGGCTGCTCGCGCGTTTCGCGGGGCTCGAGTTCGAAGAAGTGCTGGTGCCGCCGGACGACGCCGCGGCGCGCGCGGAAATCCTGCTGCTGTCGCCGTCGATCCTCGTGCCCCGCCTGTTCCACCAGGGCGTGACGGTGTGGGACACGCTGGCCATTGCCGAGTATCTCAACGAGATCAGCCCCAAGGCCGGGCTGCTGCCCGACGATCGCGCCGCGCGCGCGCACTGCCGCGCCATCTGCGGCGAGATGCATTCCGGCTTTGCCGCCATGCGCTCGGCCTTGCCGATGAACCTCAAAGGCCATTTTCCCGGCTTCAAGGTGTGGTCGCGCGCGCAGGCGGACATCGATCGCATCACGCAGATCTGGACCGAGTGCCTGACGCAATACGGCGGCCCCTTCCTGTTCGGCAAGCGCACCATGGCCGATGCGATGTACGCGCCGGTGGTGACGCGTTTCCTGACCTACGGCGTCGAGCTCGATCCGCAGCCGGTAGCCTACTGCAAGGAGATCCTCGCCATGCCCGAACTGCAGGAGTGGATCGCGCAGGCGCGCAAGGAACCGGACGAAATCAGCGAGCTTGAAGTGGAATTCTGAACGAGCGCTCTGCGCGCGCCGCAAAGCAAGGCGCCGGGCCGCAGCGACTGCGGCCCGGCGCCTCGCGCTTTCAGGCCGCCGCGGATGTGCCGGCGCGCGCGGCCAGGAAGCCTTCGGCGTAGGCGAAGTACCAGTCGAGCGTGTCCGGGTTGGCCATGGCGTCGCGATTGGCGATCTTGTCCGGGGCATGGCCAAGCAGCAGCTTCTTGATCGGCACTTCCATCTTCTTGCCCGACAGCGTGCGCGGCACGCCCGGCACCTGCAGGATCTCGTTGGGCACATGGCGCGACGACAAGGCGCTGCGGATGCGTGCGCGCATGGTCTCGCGCAGCGTTTCGTCCAGCACCAGCCCTTCGCGCAGCACCACGAACAACGGCATATAGGAATCGCGGCCGAGGTATTCGAGGTCCACCACCATGCTGTCGAGCACTTCCGGCAAGTCTTCCACCACGCGGTACAGCTCGCTGGTACCCATGCGGATGCCGTGCCGGTTGATGGTGGCGTCCGAGCGGCCATAGATGATGGCGCCGCCGTGCGCGGTGATCTTGATCCAGTCGCCGTGGCGCCACACGCCGGGGTAGGTGTCGAAGTAGCTGTCGCGGTAACGCTTGCCGTCGGCGTCGCCCCACAGGAACAGCGGCATCGACGGCATCGGCGCGGTGCAGACCAGCTCGCCGACTTCATCGATCAGCGCATGCCCGGCTTCGTCGAATGCTTCCACGCGCGCGCCCAGGCAGCGGCATTGCATCTCGCCAGAGTACACCGGCAGGATCGGGCACCCGGCCACGAAGGAGCCGGCGAAATCGGTGCCGCCGCTCATCGGCGCCAGCCAGATGTCGCTGCGCACATGGCGGTAGATCCAGTCGTAGGCCTCGGCCGGCAGCGGCGAGCCGGTCGAGCCGAGCGCGCGCAGCCGTGACAGGTCCGCCACGCGCGCGGGCTCGATGCCAGCCTTCATGCCGGCCGTGAAGAAGGCCGCACCCGCGCCGAAGGCAGTAACGCCCGCGGCCTCCACGAAGCGCCACAGCACGCCGGCGTCCGGGTAGGCGGGGTTGCCGTCGTAGAGCGCGATGGTGGTGCCCAGCAGCAGTCCCGCCACCTGCGCGTTCCACATGATCCAGCCGCTGCTGCTGTACCAGTGGAAGACATCGTCCGGGCCGAGGTTGTTGTGGAATGCCATGAGCTTGAGCTGCTCGATGACGATGCCGCCGTGGCCGTGCACGATGGGCTTGGGCATGCCGGTGGTGCCGGACGAGTAGACGATCCACAGCGGGTGATCGAACGGCACCGGCTCGATCGCCAGCGCCACGCGATGCGCCAGCACCGCCTGCCAGGCGTGGCGGCGCATGCCGGCGGGCAGCTCGACGTGGCTGGCCTGCCCGCGTGCCGGCAGCAGCACGATGTCGGTCAGCGAGGGCAGGGCGGCGGCCAGGTCGGCCAGCACCGGCGCGCGGTCGAAGTACTTGCCGCCGTACTGGTAGCCGTCCACGGCGATCAGCACCTTGGGCTCGATCTGGCGGAAGCGGTCGGTCACGGCCACCTGGCCCATGTCCGGGGCGCAGCCAGACCAGATCGCGCCGAGGCTGGCGGTGGCCAGGAAGGCGACCACGGTGGCGGGAATATTCGGCAGGTAGCCCGCCACTCGGTCGCCGCGCGTCACCCCCATGGCGCGCAGCGCGTGGGCGAGCGAGGCTACCTGTGCCTCGAGCGCATCCCAGCTCAGGTCTGTCACGCCGACGGCTTCGCCGGCAGAACGGATGGCGGCGCGCTGGCGCGCGGTGCCGCTGCCTGCGTGGCGGAACACCTGTTGCACGTAATTGAGGGTGGCGCCCTCGAACCAGCGTGCGCCGGGCATGGCGGGATCGCCGAGCACGCGTGCGGGCTCGGTGTCGAAGCGCAGGTCGAAGTAGGCGCGGATGGCGTCCCAGAAGGCTTCGAGGTCGGTTACCGACCATTGCCACAGGGCCGCGTAACCGTCAAAAGCGAGGCCGCGCTCGCTCGCCAGCCAGCGCATGAAGTGCGCGATATGGCTGTCGTCGCGGAACGCCGGCGACGGCGTCCACATCAGTCTCCCTTCTTCAAGGGTGGTCATGTCTCCTCCTCGGGTCCGTCTTTCGCGGACGTGCGGATGGTTGGGTCTTGGCTCGGTGCCGCGGCGGCAGCGCTGCCGCGTGCGGCTTTGCATGATCTTACATGCTGCGTCCCTTTGCGCTGGCGCGGTCCTCGAAAAGCGAGTCCCACAGGCCATCTATGCGCGCCTTCACCGCATCGTCCATGCGGATCGGGCGGCCCCATTCACGGGTGGTCTCGCCCGGCCACTTGTCGGTCGCGTCGATGCCCATCTTGGAGCCGAGCCCAGAGACCGGGGACGCGAAATCGAGGTAGTCGATCGGCGTGTTGTCGACCAGCACCGTGTCGCGCGACGGGTCCACGCGCGTGGTGATGGCCCAGATCACTTCCTTCCAGTCGCGCACGTCGACGTCGTCGTCCACCACCACGATGAACTTCGTGTACATGAACTGCCGCAGGAAGCTCCACACGCCGAACATCACGCGCTTGGCATGGCCGGCGTACTGCTTCTTCATGCGCACCACGGCCATGCGGTAGCTGCAGCCCTCGGGCGGCAGGTAGAAGTCGGTGATCTCCGGGAACTGCTTCTGCAGCAGCGGCACGAACACTTCGTTCAGCGCGACGCCCAGGATGGCCGGCTCGTCGGGCGGCTTGCCGGTATAGGTGGAGTGGTAGATCGGGTCGCGCCGCATGGTGATGCGGTCGATGGTGAAGACCGGGAACCAGTCCTGCTCGTTGTAGTAGCCGGTGTGGTCGCCGTAAGGGCCTTCGAGCGCATGCTGGTAGCCGCTGGGATGGTTCGGGTCGGGCTGGATATGGCCTTCGAGCACGATCTCGGCCGAGGCCGGTACGCTCAGTTCGGACAGCGTCGGCGTGATGCAGCCCGCCAGGGCGGTGCGGCTGCCGCGCAGCAGCCCGGCGAACTGGTACTCGGACAGGGTGTCCGGCACCGGCGTGACGGCGCCGAGGATGGTGGCGGGATCGGCGCCCAGCGCCACCGCGATCGGGAACGGCTTGCCCGGACTGGCGAGCGCGTGTTCACGGAAATCCAGCGCGCCGCCGCGATGGGCCAGCCAGCGCATGATGACCTGGTTGCGGCTGATGACCTGCTGGCGGTAGATGCCCAGGTTCTGGCGCTTCTTGTGCGGGCCCTTGGTAACCACCAGGCCCCAGGTGATCAGCGGCGCGGCATCCTCGGGCCAGCAGGTCTGGATCGGCAGCCGCGCCAGGTCCACGTCGTTGCCTTCCCAGACCACCTCCTGGCAGGCCGGGCTGCCGACGCGCTTGGGCGCCATGTCCCACACTGACTTGGCCAGCGTGAAGAGCTTGCCGGCTTCGCGCAGGCCGCGCGGCGGCTCAGGCTCCTTGAGGGCGGACAGTACGCGGCCGATGTCGCGCAGGTCGGCCAGGCTTTCTGCGCCCATACCTAGCGCAGTGTTGATGCCCAGGCGCGGCGACGCGCTTCTTCGGGCAGTGAGTGCGTGTTAATCATCACATGGGCACGGCGAGACGCAAATAAATCGCCCTGTTTTACATGCCCAAATTGTAAATTTTTTTGCCTTGTCCACTGCGGCGGCGATAGCCCCGATGCTTTACCAGCACTGACTTTGCCCCAATCCACGGCATGTCAAAGTGATGGAAAGGACTTTGTTACATATAGCTTTTAGTTATTATTTTGCCAAACGTTATTCTTGACGAGGTATAAAAGCGTTCCTACAATCCGGTTCTGCTCGTTGGAGTGTTGCGTTGCAGCACATTTTTTTCGGCCCTGTCAAGGGGCTGGTGAAGAATCATCCATATCTGATCATCTAAGCGGAATCGCCTGAGCAAGGGCGGATCCGGATCGACTGCCCCGGCGCTGACCGGGTGCATTGAGTAGTTCGCGGCAGGGCAGGCTCCCCCAAGAGCCTACCCTGTTTCCCGTTGGGCGCATGGGGAGCGCCCACCAACAGGTGCTGGCAGCCTTTGCTGGGCAGTGCAGCATCCTTACTTTGAGTACGCGGTCATCGGCGTGGTGCGTTTCGGCGCGGCACGATGCGGACGGCGGATGGAGGTAAGTATGAGTGGTTGGAAAACCCTTCATCTTCCCGGTGTCGGACGGGCATTGCAGGTCCGTTTCAGACAACCGGTTCCCGGGGTGAGTCGGGCATTGCAGGTCCGTCTCGCACACCGGGTCGCCGGCCGCGCCTTCCGGGGTGGCCGCGCAACACTGAAGTACGCCCTGAACAGTCTCGGGGTGGTGTCTGTAGTCGCAGCGGTATCGCTGGCTGTCAGCCAGGAATGGCGTACTGCACTGGCCGGCGCGCTGGCCGGTGAGGAAGCGCCTGCGGTGCTGATGGAAGCCGCGGTGCCGGCCGCCACGGCCGACGTGGCCGCGGCCAAGCTCGGCCTGGCGCCGTCGCCGATGCTGTCCAAGGCCGCGGGCCTGCCGACGGTGTCCGGCACGGACGACTGGGGCCAGCAGCCGGCCGGCAAGGTGCCCTCCGTGGCCCACCTGGCCGCGCAGATCCCGGCACAGCGCGTAGCGCTGGACGCCCGCAACCCGGCCACGCTGGGCAGCGCGCGCGAACAGGCCGTGGTGGCGGACTATATTGCCCGCAAGTACCGCGTGGCAGCCCAGGCAACCGTGCAACTGGTGAAGGCCGCGTACCTGACCGGCCGCGAGGTCGGTATCGATCCGCTGCTGATCCTGGGCGTGATCGCCATCGAGTCCAGCTTCAACCCATATGCCGAGAGCGGCGTGGGCGCGCAGGGCCTGATGCAGGTCATGACCAAGGTCCACCAGGACAAATACGAGGCCGTGGGCGGCGTGGCAGCCGCGCTCAACCCGTACGCCAATATCAAGATCGGCGCGCTGGTGCTGAAGGACTGCATCGCCCGTGCCGGTTCGCTCGAAGGCGGCCTGAAGTTCTACGTGGGTGCGACCAGCAACACCGATGGCGGCTATGGCGCCAAGGTGCTGGCCGAGCGGGCCCGCCTGCGCCAGCTCCCGGGCGTGCGCAGCGCGCCGGAGCCTGCCAAGCCGGAAGTCACGGCCGACGCCGATGCCAAGGCGCAGGCCCAGGCGGTGCACAACCAGGGTACCGCCGGCGACAAGCTGGAAGCCGCGGGCAATGTGCCCAAGAGCGCCTGATACGTCGCCTGGCCATGCATCGACAAGAAAAGCACCCCTCGGGGTGCTTTTCTGCTTTTTGCTCTTTGCTTTTTGCTTTTCCCGCCGCGCGCCAGCGCGGCCGGGCAGCGGGCAAGGCGTCAGGCGAAGAACTTGCGCAGCCGCGCCATGGCTTCCTCGATGTTTTCCATCGAGGTGGCGTAGGAGATGCGGATATAGTCGCTGGCCGTGTACGGCCCGAAGTCCTGTCCGGGCACCATGACCACGCCGGCATCGCGCAGCATGGCCTGGGTCAGGCTGTCGGCGTTGCCGGCGGCGGGGTGGTTGACGCCGCGGCAGTCCGCATAGATATAGAAGGCGCCGTCCGGCTTGACCGGCACCCGCAGCCCGATGGATTCCAGCGCCGGCACGACGGCATCGCGGCGGCGGCGGAACTCTGCCTTGCGCGCATCGTAGATGGCCAGCGCCTCGGGCGTGAAGCAGGCCAGCGCGGCATGCTGGGCGACCGCAGAGGCGCAGATGAACAGATTCTGCGCCACCTTCTCGAAGGCCTCGACCAGTTCGTCGGGCACCACCAGCCAGCCCAGGCGCCAGCCAGTCATGTTGAAGTACTTGGAGAAGCTGTTGACGGTGATCACGTCGTCATCCAGGCTCAGCGCCGACACCGGCGGCGCGTCATAGGACAAGCCCTGGTAGATCTCGTCGACGATGGCGAAGCCCTGGCGGGCGCGCACGGCCTTGAGGATGCGATCGAGTTCGGCCGGCAGGACCGAGGTGCCGGTCGGGTTGGAGGGCGAAGCCAGCAGCACGCCGCGCGTCTGCTCGCCCCAGTTGGCCTCGACCTGGTCGGCCGTGAGCTGGAAGCGCTGTGCCGGACCGCTAGGAATCATCTTCGCGCGGCCGTCGAAGGCTGCCACGAAATGGCGGTTGCACGGGTAGCTGGGATCCGGCATCAGCACCTCGGCGCCGATTTCGACCAGCACCGCGCAGGCCAGCAGCAGCGCGCCGGAGGCACCCGCCGTGACGATCACGCGGCGCGCGGGGATGTCGATCCCGTAGGTGGTCTTGTAGTAGCCGGCGATGGCCTCGCGCAGCGGCGCGATGCCGAGGGCGCCCGTGTACTGGGTGACGCCGCGCCGCATGGCCGCCTCCGCCGCCTTCAGGACGGGCTCGGCCGCCGTAAAGTCAGGCTCGCCGATGCCCATGTGGATGATGTGCCGCCCGGCACGTTCCAGGTCGGCAGCCTGCTTGGCCAGCTCCATCACGTGGAAGGCGTCGATATTGGCGAGGCGGGAGGCGGTGGCGAGGCGCTGCAGGTCCATGGCGGAAAAGGCTCGGTTGAGGGCGCGGTTGGCCCCGTAGTCGGTTCGGGTGCGGGAGCACAGGCTCCAGCTCAAGTAAAAACACCCGCCTGAAGCGGGTGTCGTTGTGGCAGGCGCGGGCGCCGCAGTGCGGCCCCGGCTGCCTTGCTCAGCGTCGGGCGGCCAGTTCGGGTGCGCGCACCTGGGCGGCCAGCTTGTCCAGCACGCCATTGACGTACTTGTAGCCTTCCACGCCGCCGAAGGTCTTGGTCAGCTCCACGGCCTCGTTGATGACGACCTTGTAGGGGATGTCGACGCAGTGGACCAGCTCGTAGCTGCCGATCAGCAGCGCGGCGCGCTCCACCGGCGAGAGCTCGTCCACCGGGCGGTCCAGGAACGGTGCGAACACCCCCGTCAGCGTGCTTTCCTCGCGGATCGCGCCGTTGAGCAGGGCGTCGAAATGCTCGCGGTCAGCCTTGTTGAAGCCTTGTGCCTCATGCAGGTGCGCCTGGATGGCGCCGGTGTCGTTGCGGTTCAGCAGCCACTGGTAGAGGCCCTGCAGCGCGAGCTCGCGCGAGCGGCGGCGGGCGCTCTTGGGTGCCGCCTTGGGCTCGGACTTCGCCTCGGACTTGCCTGCGGGCTTGCCGGCCGGGTTGCTGCTCTCGGGCGCATCACTCATCGTCGTCCTCGTCTTCGTCCTCTTCCTGGCCGCGCAGCGAATCCAGCGCGGAAACCAGGTTGGCCATCTCGACCGCGGCACGGGCGCAGTCGCGGCCCTTCTCGCGGGTGCGGGCGTGCGCCTGGGCGTCGGTGTCCACGGTCAGGATGCCGTTGGAAATGGGCACGTTGAAGTCCAGGCCCACGCGGGTGATGCCGGCGCCCGATTCGTTCGAAACCAGTTCGAAATGGTAGGTCTCGCCGCGTACCACGGCGCCCAGCGCGATCAGGGCGTCGAATTGGCCGCTTTCGGCCATCTTTTGCAATGCCAGCGGCACTTCCAGCGCGCCGGGCACGGTCACCACGAGGGTATCTTCGCCTTCGATGCCCAGCTTTTCCAGCTCGGCGACACAAGCTTCGCGCAGTTCTTCGCAAACCGGCTCGTTGAAGCGGGCCTGAACGATGCCGATGCGCAGGCCTTCGCCTTCGAGGTTGCTGGGGTAGAAACCGTGATCCATCTTGTATTCTCCTGGGTTCGGTTCGCGGCTGCCGCGGTTCGGAAAGGGGCGGCCGCTGGTATTCGATATTTCAGTCTGCCTGGCCGCGCATGGGCTGGTACCCGGTCACTTCCAGGTCGTAGCCGGTCATGCTCGGCATCTTCAGCGGCGAAGCCAGCACGCGCATCTTGCCCACCCCGACGTCCTTGAGGATCTGGGCGCCCGTGCCGTAGGTACGCAGGTCCGGCTTCTGGCGCGGCCGCTCCTGGGGCGTGTCGAGCGCTGCAAACTGGGTGAAGAGCTGCTGGGCGGTATCGCCGCAGTTCAGCAGCACCATCACGCCATGCTCGGCCTCGGCGATGGCTTCCAGCGCGGCCGGCACGCTCCACGAATGCGTAGTGCACGACACTTCCAGCAAGTCCAGCGTGGACAGCGGCTCGTGCACGCGCACCAGGGTTTCGCGCTCCGGCCGCGGTTCGCCCTTGACCAGCGCCAGGTGGGCGCGGCCGCTCGGCTTGTCGCGGTAGATGATGCTGTGGAAGGTGCCATACGGGGTCTGCATGGCGCGTTCGCCGGCGCGCTCGACGATGCTCTCGGTCCGGCTGCGGTAGTGGATCAGGTCGGCGATCGTGCCGATCTTGATATGGTGTTCTTGCGCGAACTCGATCAGGTCGGGCAGGCGCGCCATGGTGCCGTCGTCCTTCATGATCTCGCAGATCACGGCAGCCGGCGTCAGGCCGGCCAGGGCGCCCAGGTCGCAACCGGCTTCGGTGTGGCCGGCACGGATCAGCACGCCGCCCGGCTGCGCCGTGAGCGGGAAGATATGGCCCGGCTGGACCAGATCCACCGCGCGGGCATCCTTGGCTACCGCGGCCTGTACGGTGCGTGCGCGGTCAGCCGCGGAAATCCCCGTGGTCACGCCCTCCGCGGCCTCGATCGAGACCGTGAAGTTGGTGCCATGCACCGTGCCGTTGCGGCTGACCATGGGTTGCAGGTCCAGCTGGCGGCAGCGTTCGGCGGTCAGCGTCAGGCAGATCAGGCC
>NZ_JBFTND010000126.1:0-20993 GCF_056397305.1 Cupriavidus sp. 05N40 | reverse complement strand
ACACCGCATCGGCTGCCGGCCGGGGCGATCCGGGCGCGGGGGGCACGGCGGGCGCGGCGGCGTGTGCCTGGCGCGCGGCCTGCGCCGCGCGCGCCACCGCCATCACCGACGCTTCCAGCGAAGGCGGCGGCGCAAACGGCGGCAGCGTGCGCAGCAGCGCCGCGAGCCGGTCTTCGCCGGCAATGAATCGCTCGTCCGCGCTCATGGCTGCCGCTCCTGCGGCGCCACGGCCGCCAGGCTCTCGCGCAGGCGCGCAAAGGCGTAGCGCAGCCGGCTCTTGATGGTTTCGAATTTCTCTCCCAGCGTCTGCGCGATCTCCTCCACGCTCATCTCGCTGAAGAAGCGCAGCACGATCACTTCCCGCTGCGCGGCCGGCAGCGCCATCAGCGCCTGCCGCACGCCTTGCAGATTCTGCCGCAGGCTCGCCTCGGCCTCGGGGCTGAGGTCGTCGGCGGGCAGGGCGAGATGGTCTTCGTCGAGCGTATCGCGCTGGCGCTCGTAGGCGCCGCGCAGCGTGTCGAGCCAGGTGTTGCGCGCGATCTGGAACAGGAAGGTGCGCAGCGCCGCGCTGGGCTGGTAGTCGCCGCAGCGGGTCATCAGCTTGACCCAGGTCTTCTGGGTCACGTCCTCGGCCTCGCCCGTGTTGCCCTGGCACAGCCAGGCCACGTAGTTGTACAGTGCGGCGTTGTGGCGGCGGAACAGCTCGGCCACCGGCTGCTCGATCAGGCCGTTGGCGACCAGCAGCATGAGGTCGGTGTCCGGCAACGCCGACAGGCTGGAGGCGGGTTGGTCTGGCATGCCGGCAGGCATGCGGTCGGGCGGGGCGCCGGGCGCGGAGGCATTCATGCGCGGCAGTATATGACAGCGCCCCGTGCCGCCGCGAGCGCGCCCCGCCGGGTGCGATGCAGCACGCGCCTGCGTGGCGCCCGCCGTCATCGCACCTCCGTCATCACTCCGCCTTCAGCGCTGCGGCTGCGGCGCGGGGCCGTCGCCCTGCGCCAGCGGCGCGCGCGTCGACAGGGCCTGTGCCAGGTCCACCAACTGAATGAACTCGCCGCGATAGCCGAAGCGGTCGCCGCCGCGCGCGCCGAGCGCCAGCGCGCGCGCATCGGCATAGCTCCAGGTGCCGACATGGCTGCCGCCGCGCAAGGCCTGGCCGAAGCCGGCCACCGCCGTGGCGAAGCGGAAGGCATCGTCGGCCTGCGCCAGCGGACGCACCGCGCCGGCCGGCACCGCCAGCTCCAGCAACTCGCTGGCCTGGGCCTGCGCGCGCTTGTAGCGCAACTTCACATGGGCCAGCTCGCCGGTGCCGCTGTTCGCGCCTTGCGGCTGCGGCTGGTAGCGCAGCGGATCGAGCAGGCCGGGCTGCCCTGCCAGCGTCAGCTCATAGAGCGCGGTCACCGTATGCCCCGCGCCGATATCGCCGGCGTCGACCTGGTCATTGTTGAAATCCTCGCGCCTGAGCGCGCGGTTTTCGTAGCCGATCAGGCGGTATTCCTTGACCGTGGCCGGATTGAACTCGACCTGGATCTTGACGTCGCGCGCCACCGTGGCAAGCGTGGAACTCATCTCCTCCACCAGCACCTTGCGGCCTTCCATCAGGTTGTCGATATACGAGTAGGCGCCGTCGCCCGCATCGGCCAGCTGCTCCATGAGCTGGTCGTTGTAGTTGCCGGTGCCGAAGCCCAGCGTGGACAGCGACACGCCCGACTTGCGCTTCTCCGCGACCATGTCCTTGAGCTGGCGGAAGTCGGTGATGCCGACGTTGAAGTCGCCGTCGGTGGCCAGCAGCACGCGGTTGATGCCACCGGCGATAAAGCTCTGCTGCGCGGCCTGGTAGGCCAGCGCGATGCCGCTCGCGCCCGCGGTGGATCCGCCCGCCACCAGGGCGTCGATGGCCGCCGAGATGGCGGTCTTGTCGCTGCCTGGCGTGGGCGGCAGCACCACGCGCGTGCCGCTGGCGTAGGTGACCAGCGTGATGCGGTCCTGCGGGCGCAGCGCGCCGGTGAGCAGCTTGAGCGATGCCTTCAGCAGCGGAAGCTTGTCGGGCGAATACATCGAGCCGGACACGTCGACCAGGAACACCAGGTTGGCGGGTGGCAGGCTTTCGCGCGCGGCGTCGGCGGCCTTGATGCCGATGCGCAGCAGCACATTGCTGGCGTGCCAGGGGGCCGGCGCGGCCGCGACGTGCACCGCGAAGGGCCGGCCATCGCGCGGCTGCGCGTAGTCGTAGGGGAAGTAGTTGACCATTTCTTCCACGCGCACGGCATCGGCCGGCGGCAGGCGGCCTGCGTTGAGCATGCGGCGCACATTGCTGTAGCTGCCGGTATCGACATCGATGCTGAAGGTGGAGACCGGCGCCTGCGCAACCTGCTGCACGCCGTTCTCGTCGATGGCGGCGTAGCGCTCGCGCTCGGGTTCGCCACGCCAGGCTGGCTGCGGGGAGGGCGCGATCATCGCCATGGGCGCGGGTGCCGCGGGCAGGTGGCGCATCGCCGGCGCGCGGGCATCGGCAGCGGCGCCGGCGAACGCTTCGGCCCGGCTGGCCTTGGCCGCGGGCCCGGTGGTGGCGGGCGTGGCGGGGGTGGCGGGCGTGGTGGTAGCGGCAGGGGGCGCGGGCGGCGTCGCCGTGTGCGCGGCGCTGCGCCCGGGCAACGAAGCCGGCGGCTGGGCGGCCGCGCCGTTGTCGTCGCCGGCGGGGCTCGCCTGCGGGCTGGGGGACGGTCCGCCACACGCGGCCATTGCCAGGGCAACGGCCAGGACTACCAGGCGCTTGTGCATGTTCATTTCTCCGGAAAGGGCCGCGCCGGCGGTGCCGGCGGCAGGGCGCTGCCAGTGAAACGAGCCAGGCTTGCCGGTGGGGTTGGCGCGGCGAAAAAAAAATCGCTCGGCCCGGTCGCCGCCCGATGGCCCACGATTGCCGCGCGCGGTCCATCGGGGCTGTCCCGCAGTTTGCTGCGGGTGTCGCACGCGTGCCGACGCCCTACAATGGCGGCTTTCCCCCCGGAGGAGGTAGGCATGGCAATCCAGGTATATTCAACGGCGCTCTGGCGCGGCCCGCTCGCGGCGGCCGCGGCGCTTGCGCTGCTAGGCGCCTGCTCGACCCCGACCAGCGCGCCGCCTGCGGCAAGCACCGCGCCCGCCGCGCCGGCCACCGCCATGCCGCCGGCGCCGGAAGTGGCCTCGGGCTACCGGCAGGGCATGACCACCACGTTCGCCGACAGGCATATGGCCGCGGCGGCCAACCCGCTGGCTACCGAGGCGGGCCGCAAGATCCTGCGCGACGGTGGCTCCGCCATCGATGCGGCGATCGCCATGCAGGCCGTGCTGACCCTGGTCGAGCCGCAGGCCACCGGCATCGGCGGCGGCGCGTTCATCATGTACTGGGACGGCAAGCGCGTGCAGTCCTACGATGGCCGCGAGACCGCGCCCGCCGGCGCCGACGAGAACCTCTTCATGCGTGCCGACGGCAAGCCGATGAGCTTCAGCGAAGGCCAGATCGGCGGCCGTTCGGTGGGCACGCCTGGCGTGCTGCGCGCGCTCGAGCTGGCGCACCGCCAGCACGGCAAGCTGGCCTGGGCCAAGCTGTTCCAGCCCGCCATCGACCTGGCCGAGAAGGGCTTCCCGATCTCGCCACGCCTCTATACGCAGATCGCCGCCGACAAGTTCCTGCCGAACTCGCCCGAGATGGCGGCCTACTTCCTCACGCCGGATGGCAAGGCCAAGCCGGTCGGCACCATGCTGAAGAACCCGGCGCTGGCCCGGACCCTGCGCGAGATCGCGCGGCGCGGGCCCAATGCGCTGTACACCGGGCCGATCGCCGGCGAGATCGTCAAGCAGGTCAATGGCAGCGCCAACCCGGGCTCGCTCTCGCTGACGGACCTGCGCGACTACCGCGCCAAGGAGCGCGCGCCGGTCTGCAGCGACTACAAGCGCTGGAAGGTCTGCGGCATGCCGCCACCGTCGTCGGGCGGCATCGCCATCGCGCAGATGCTCGGCACGCTGCAGGCGCTGGAGGCCAAGGATCCGAGGTATGCGCTGGCCGCGATGGCGCCCCGGCAGGTGAACTCGCCGGCCGGCCTGGAACCCACCGTCGATGCCGTGCACGTGGTGTCCGAAGCGGGGCGGCTGGCCTATGCCGACCGCGGCCTCTACGTGGCCGACGCGGACTTCGTGCCGGTCAACGTGGCCGGCCTGATCAACTCGGCCTACCTGGCCCAGCGCGCCAGCCTGATCGGCGACAAGAGCATGGGCAAGGCCGAGCCCGGCGTGCCGCCCGGCACCAGCGTCGCGCTGGCGCCGGACCGCTCGCCGCCGCGTGTGTCCACCTCGCAGATCGTGGCCGTGGACAGTGCCGGCGGCGCGATCTCCATGACCACCACGGTGGAGAGCTATTTCGGCTCGCACCTGATGGTGCGCGGCTTCGTGCTGAACAACCAGCTCACCGATTTCTCGTTCGTGCCGAGCGAGAACGGCAAGCCGGTCGCCAACCGCGTGCAGGCGGGCAAGCGCCCGCGCTCGTCGATGGCGCCGACGCTGGTGTTCGACCGCGAGACCGGCAAGCTGGTGGCCACGGTAGGCTCGCCCGGCGGTTCGCAGATCATCGAGTACGTCTCCAAGACGCTGGTGGGCCTGCTGGACTGGAACATGGACGTGCAGGCCGCGATCAACCTGCCCAACTTCGGCAGCCGTAACGGCCCGACCGAACTGGAAGCCGGACTGGTCAGCCCGGCGCTGGCGCAGGGCCTGACGGAACGCGGGCACCAGGTGGCGCAGATCGAGATGACCAGCGGCACGCAGGCCATCATGCGGCGCCAGCGCCCGGACGGGAAGTGGGCGTGGGCGGGCGGTGCCGACCCGCGGCGTGAAGGGGTGGCGCTGGGAGACTGAGCGCAGCGCCGGCGCATGCGGCTGGCGCACCCCATGCAAAAAGGCCGACTCGCGGAGAGTCGGCCTTTTTGTTTGCCGGGAAGGCGCGGGTCTGGCGGGGCCGCTCAGTCCAGCCGCACGTCGGCCTGCTTCACCACCGCGGCCCAGCGCGCCCGCTCGGCCACGAAGAACTTGTTGGTCTCCTGCGGCGTCATGGTCACCACCTCGGCGCCCTGGCCGGCCAGCTGGGCCCGTACCTCGGGCAAGCGGATGATGCGGATCAGCTCGGCGCTGATGCGCGCCACCAGCGCATCGGGCATCGCGGCCGGCGCCATCACGCCTTGCCAGGTGCCGGACTCGAAGCCGGGCACGCCCTGTTCTGCGATGGTCGGCACCTGCCCGACCAGCGGCATGCGTGTCTTCTTGGACACCGCCAGCACCTTGAGCTTGCCGGCCTGCACCTGCGGCAGCGTTGCCAGCATCCCGTTCATCAGCACCTGCGCCACGCCGCCCACGGTATCGGCCACGGCCTGCGAGCCGCCCTTGTAGGGCACGTACTGCCACTTGGCGCCGGTGGCCTGCGCCACCGCCACGCCAGCCAGGTGCGGCGCGCTGCCGATGGCGGTGACGGCGAAATTGAGCTGGGTGCGCTTGGAAAGCTCCACCAGTTCCTTCAGGTTGTTGGCCTGCACGGAGGGGTGGACCACCAGCAGGTGCGGCGAGTAAGCCAGCATCGACACGCCCTTCAGGGCCTTGCCCGGATCGAAGGTGAGCTTGGTGTAGACGGATGGGCTGATGGCCAGCGCGCCGACGTCGCACAGCAGCAGCGTGTGGTTGTCGGTGCCGGCCTGCGCCACCATTGCCGCGCCGATATTGCCGTTGGCGCCGGGGCGGTTGTCCACCACGATGGGCTGGCCGAGCGCTTCGCCGAGCTGCTTGCTGATCAGGCGGGCGATGATGTCCGACGAGCCGCCAGCCGGGTAGGGCACGACCATGCGGATGGGGTGGGTGGGCCAGTCGGCTGCCTGTGCGGCGGAGGACAGGAGGGTACCTGCGGTGCCCAGGCCGCCCGCAGCGGCGGTGGCGCCCAGGGCGGAGAGCTGGGAGAGGAACGTACGGCGGCTGGTCGGCATTGCTGCTGTCTCCGTTATTGTATGGGTGTTGTATGTTGTCGTATCTGTTTGATGATAGCCTGAAGTCCGGGGAAGGTCTAGGGGCGGATTTATGACAATAATGTCGGGCTGTGCCTCCCGGGTCGCACCTTTCCGGCTGCGGGCAGGCTGCCACACATATCGTGTGATATGACAACTGGTGCGGAAAGAAAAGAGCCTCTTCCCCGTCGGGGAAGAGGCTCTTCATGGCAACAGGCAGCGCTGGAGTGCAGCGAGAGCAGCGAGAGCGCTTTCTTCGTTGCCTGGCCTTATTGCTTTGCCTTCTTCGCGTACTCCCAGCCCATTTCGGCCATCGGGCGCGCGCGCTTGCCGGCATCCAGTGCCTGCGCCGACGACGCCGTGCCGTCCACCACGCGCTTCATGATGCCCTGCAGGATCCCGGCGATGCGGAACATGCTGAAGGCCAGGTAGAAATTCCAGTCGCCGGTGATCGGCCGGCCGGTGCGCTTCTCGTAGGTGCGGCGGTACGCGGCTTCATCCGGGATGCCCAGGCTCGTGTAGTCCAGCCCGGCGATGCCGCGGAACTGGCCCGGGGCGATGTGCCAGCTCATGCAGTGGTAGCCGAAGTCGGCCATCGGATGGCCGAGCGTGGACAGTTCCCAGTCGAGCACGGCCAGCACGCGCGGCTCGGTGGGGTGGAACATGAGATTGTCGAGCCGGTAGTCGCCGTGGACGATCGAGGTCAGGTCGGCATCTTCCTGCGGGATGTGGTCGGGCAGCCAGGCCATGAGCGAATCCATGGCGGGAATGCTCTCGGTCTCGGACAGCTTGTACTGCTTGGTCCAGCGCTCGATCTGGCGCGAGAAGTAGTTGCCCGGCTTGCCGTAGTCGCCCAGGCCGATGGCCTTGTAGTCGACGGTATGCAGCGCGGAGATGACACGGTTCATCTCGTCATAGATGGCCCCGCGTTCGGCCGTCGTCATGCCGGGCAGGGACTGGTCCCACAGCACGCGGCCGGCGACGAATTCCATGATGTAGAAGGCGCGGCCGATCACGCCCTCGTCCTCGCACATGGCGTACATCTTCGCCACGGGCACGTCGGTGCCGGCCAGCGCGGCCATCACGCGGTATTCGCGCTCGATGGCGTGGGCCGAGGGCAGCAGCTTGGCCTTCGGGCCGGGCTTGGCGCGCATCACGTAGGTCTGTCCCGGCGTGATCAGCTTGAAGGTGGGGTTGGACTGCCCGCCCTTGAACTGCTCGATGGTCAGCGGGCCGGCAAAGCCGGCCACGTGCTCGCCCATCCRGGCTTCCAGCGCGGCCAGGTCGAAGCGTTGCTGCTCGGCCACCGGCCGCGTGCCTTCGAAGTTCGAAACGTTGTTGCTCATGCTGTCTCCGTTATTTCGGTGTTTCCGGGTATGCCGCGTCGTCTGGTCTTCTTGGATTCGGGTCTGCGTGAGCAGAGTGTATTGCGTTGCGCGATTCGGTTTCCGCGCGGGCATGCCTAGCGTGGCGGCGCCTGCAGGTCGCGAAAGCGCAGGTACTGGTGCAGCAGCACTTCCATCGTGGTGTGGCGCGTGCCGCTGTGCACCGGCGTAGGCGGCGAATAGTTCAGCATGCGTACCACCCAGTCCGCGGGCGCGTCGCCCACGTCCAGCACATTGATGCAGCCGGCGGTCTGCATCAGGCTGCCGTAGAACACGCGGCGCCCGCAGGCGATGGCGTGGGAGAGGATGGCGCGGTTGGTGCCGCCGTGCAGCACCAGCAGGGCAGTGTCCCAGCCGGGGTCGTCGCGCAGGCGTTGCAGTTGCGGCAGCACGCGGTCGAGGAATTCGCCCACGCTCTCGCCGTCGAGAAAGCGCTTGTCTTCGGGCACTTCGCCTTCGAAGGCGCCGATGAAGGCATCGCGCAGCTTGTCGTCGCCGATGCCGGCCAGCTTGCCGCCGCGGATTTCCTGCAGCGCGGGCCAGGTTTCGAGCGCGGCGTCGGCCATGCCCGGGATTTCCGCCAGCACGCGCTCGGAGGTTTCCACGGTGCGCGGCAGGCCGCTGACGATGATGCGGTCGAAGCGCACCTGTTCGGCGGCAAAGGCGCGGCCGGCGGCGCTGGCCTGGGCGCGCCCGGTTTCGTTCAGCGGCACGAGTTCGGGCAGCGCGGGGCGGCCGGTCTCGTCGAAGTAGGTCACCGCGCCATGCCGCATCAGGTAGACGCGGCGGCGGGGCGAGGGCGGCATTTCCATGCGTGTCTCCGGTGCTGTTTTGCTGTTGCCCGTCTGCGCGGGCATGCGTGGCTCGGTGCGCGGATGCGCTGCTGCCCGGGTGYCTAGCGGTAGCGCGGCTTGCGCTTCTCCAGGAAGGCGCCGATGCCTTCGCCGCCGTCCTTGTGGTGCAGCGCGGCCACGAAGTTGTCGCGCTCCTCGGCCAGGTGCTCGGTCAGGCTGGCGGTGCCCGCATGGTTGATCAGTCCCTTGATGCGGCCCACCGCGTGCGGCGACTGCGCGGCCAGCGATTCGCCCAGGCGCAGCGCCTCGGTGAGCGCCTGGCCTGGCGCCACCACGCGGTTGACCAGGCCGAAATGGGCCAGGCGCGCGGCATCCGCGGGCTTGCCCTCCATCATCAGCTCGGAGGCCAGCTGGCGCGGCAGGGCGCGCGCCAGCTCGTAGGAGCCACCGCCGTCTGGCGTGAGGCCGACCTTGACATAGGCCATGACGAACTTGGCGTCGCTGGCGGCCACCACGAAATCGCAGGCCAGCACCAGCGAGAAGCCGGCGCCCGCCGCGGGGCCTTCCACCGCCGCGATGATGGGCTTGGGAAAGGCGTGCAGCGTTTCGATCCAGTGGTTGAGGACCTCGATGCTCTCGGCCTGCACCGACTGCGGCTTGGCGCGGTTGCCGAGCAGGCGGTTGAGGTTGCCGCCGGCGCAGAAGACGCCGTCGGCGCCGGTGATCACCACCGCGCGCACTTCGTCGTCGCGCGAGGCCAGCTCCAGCGCTTCCTGCGACGCCGCGTAGATGTCCGGGTGCAGTGCGTTGCGTGCCTCGGGGTTCGAGATGGTCAGCACCAGGGTGGTGTCGACGCGTTCGGAAAGCAGCTGTGCGGTCATGGCGGCTCGGTGGCGGAAACGGGGCTGGCGCGGAGCATGGCCGCGACAGCGCAATCAGATGCGAAACGACCGCAAGCCCTGGGGGCTTGCGGTCGCGGGATTACTGCTCTTCGGCCAGCAGCGACAGGCCGAGGCCGGCGCGGCGCCACAGCCACGGGCTGGGGCGGTAGCGCATGTCGCCGGTCAGGCGCTCCAGGTTGCGCAGCACGGTCAGCACGAGGTGCGGGCCGATCGCGTCGCCCAGCGCCAGCGGGCCCTTGGGATAGCCCAGGCCCAGGTTCACGGCCAGGTCGATGTCGACCGGCGTGGCGATGCGCTGCTGCGCGATGTCGCTGGCGATATTGACGATGCAGCTGATGATGCGCTGGGCCACGAAGCCGGCCGAGTCACGGATCACCGTGACCGGCACGCCGTCGGCCGCGAACAGGCCGTGCGCGGCTTCGCGCATGTCGGCGGTGGTGGCCGGCGTGGTCATCAGCGTGCGGCGCTTGGTGGCCTCGAACGGCATCAGCGTGTCGATGGCGACCACGCGGGCGGGATCCAGGCCTTCCTGCAGCGCGCAGGTGGTGGCGTCCAGGCCCAGCGGCGTGACTACGATCAGGGCTTCGCCAGACGGCAGGTTGCCGGCTTCGGGCGTCATGCCGAGTGCGTGGATCAGCTTGACGGCCATGGCGTGGCCGCGTTCGTCTGCACGGCTCACCCACACGCTGGCGGGGCGCGTGGCGGGCGCCGCGGTGGTGGCGGGCAACTGCTTCTGGCCGTCGGCATAGCGGTAGAAACCGGCGCCGGCCTTGCGGCCGATCAGGCCGCCCACCGAGCGGATCGCCGTGATCGGCGACGGRCGGTAGCGCGSTTCCTGGTAGAACTGGTTGTAGATCGATTCCATCACCGGGTGCGACACGTCCAGCCCGGTCAGGTCCATCAGCTCGAACGGGCCCATGCGGAAGCCTGCCTGCTCGCGCATGATGGCGTCGATGTCGGCGAACCCGGCCACGCCTTCCTGCGCAACCTTCAGGCCTTCGATGTTCATGCCGCGGCCGGCGTGGTTGACGATGAAGCCGGGCATGTCCTTGCAGCGCACCGGGGTATGACCCAGGCGGCGCGACAGTGCCATCAGCGCATCGCCCACGGCGGGGTCGCCCGACAGGCCGTCGATCACCTCGACCACCTTCATCAGCGGCACCGGGTTGAAGAAGTGGTAGCCGGCGACGCGACCCGGGTGCTTCGCGCCGACCGCGATCGCGGTGACCGACAGCGAAGAGGTGTTGGAGGCGATCACGGCATCCGGGCGCAGGATGGCTTCGAGCCTGGCCACCAGCTCACGCTTGACTTCCAGGCGCTCGACGATGGCTTCCAGCACCATGTCGCAGCCGGCCAGGTCTTCGAGCGCATTGCAGGGCAGCACGCGCGCCAGCGCGGCCGCGCTGGATTCGGCGCTCATCYTGCCCTTCTCGGTCAGCTTGGCGAAGGTATCCTGCAGGTACTGCCGCGCGGCCGCCACGGCCTGCGGGTTGGTGTCGTACAGGCTGACGGTCAGGCCGGCCTGCGCGGCGATCTGCGCGATGCCCCGGCCCATGGCGCCGGTGCCCACGATGCCGAGGGTGTCGATGGTGAAAGTGCTCATAGTCCGTCCAGAAAGTTGTGGTTAAATTAGCACGATCGTACGTTTTCTGCATCATCCGCGACAGTCGCCGGGTGCAAGCGGCGTGCGCTGATCGGCCACAGGCAGCCGCCAGAGTCTGCCATGGCCCACATGCCTGCCGGTTCCTTGCGCGCCGGACGGTGTATGACGATGAATTGCGGGGCCACGCCGTGGCCACCCATAACGAGGAGAGAGACGACATGCTGAAGCTCTGCGGATTTTCCGCCAGCAACTACTACAACAAGGTCAAGCTGGCCTTGCTGGAAAAGAACCTGCCGTTCGAGGAAGTGCTGGCCTGGCTCGGCGAAACCGATCACGATGCATCGCCCCTGGGCAAGGTGCCCTACATGATCACCGATCGCGGCCCGCTGTGCGAGTCCGAAGTGCTGGACGCCTATATCGAGTCCACCTACCCGCAATTGCCGCTGCTGCCGGCGGACCCGTACCAGGCCGGCAAGGTGCGCGAACTGGTGACCTTCCTGGAGCTCTACCTGGAGCTGACCGCGCGCGAGCTGTACCCCGAGGCCTTCTTCGGCGGCAAGGTGAGCGACGGCACCAAGGAGCGGCAGCGCAAGCTGCTCGAACGCTATATCCCGGGGTTTGCCAGGCTGGCGAAGTTCTCGCCGTATATCGCCGGCGACACCTTCACGCTGGCCGACTGCGCGGCGATCGTGCACCTGCCGCTGATCTCGTCGTGCACGAAAATCATCTACGGCGACGACATGCTGGCCGAGCTGCCGGTCAAGGACTATCTCAAGCGCATGTCGGAGCGCCCTTCGGTGCAGAGGGTGAATGCGGAGCGCAAGGCAAATACGGAGCTGATGCTCAGCCGGAGGAAGTAAGGGGGGCGCGGCTCCCCGCGTGCGCCGCCGCGGGCCTTGAGGCGTGGACCCCGAGGCCCCGGAAACACCGGGAAATCCCCGGAAATCCCTTACAGATTCTTCAGCCGCTCCAGCGCCAGCGCCAGCGTCTGCTCCTTCTTGGCGAAGCAGAACCGCACCACGGCGGATTCGCGCGGCTGCGAGTAGAAGGCCGACACCGGGATCGCCGCGACGCCGATTTCCTTCGTCAGCCACATCGAGAAATCGGCTTCGCTCATGTTCGAGACGGCCGAGTAGTCCACGCACTGGAAGTAGGTGCCGTCGGACGGCAGCAGCTTGAAGCGGGTGGTGGCCAGCCCGGCGCGGAAGAAGTCCCGCTTGGCCTGGTAGAAGTCGGCCAGGCCGAGATACGGCGCGGGGTCGGCCATGTAGTCGGCCAGGCCGTGCTGCACGGGCGTGTTGACCGTGAATACGTTGAACTGGTGCACCTTGCGGAATTCGGCCGAGAGCGCCGCCGGCGCGGCGACGTAGCCGACCTTCCAGCCGGTCACGTGGTAGGTCTTGCCGAAGCTCGACACCACGAAGCTGCGGCGGGCCAGCTCCGGATGGCGCGAGACCGATTCATGCGGCTGGCCGTCGAACACCATGTGTTCATAGACTTCGTCGGACAGCAGCAGGATGTCGGTGCCGGCCAGCAGCGCGGTCAGGCGCTCCATGTCGCCGGCGCGCCAGATGGTGCCGGTGGGATTGTGCGGCGTGTTGATCATCAGCATGCGCGTGCGCGGCGTGATGGCCGCGGCGATGCGGTCGAAGGGCACGCGGAAATGCGGCGCGTCGAGCGCGACCGATACCACCTTGCCGCCGGCCAGCTCGATGGCCGGGATGTAGCTGTCGTAGCACGGCTCGAGCACGATCACTTCGTCGCCCGGATGCACCGCGCACAGGATGCTGGTGAGAATGCCCTGGGTGGCGCCGGCCGTGACCGTGATCTCGCTGTCCCAGTCGTAGGCGTGGCCATAGAGCTTGCCGATCTTGTCGGCGATGGCCTGGCGCAGCTTGGGCACGCCTGCCATCGGCGGGTACTGGTTCAGGCCCGAGCGCATGGAATGCGCGACGGCGTCGACGATCCTCGGGTCGCAGTCGAAGTCCGGGAAACCCTGGCCGAGGTTGACTGCATTGCGCTCGGCGGCCAGCGCCGACATCACGGTGAAGATAGTGGTGCCGACCTTGGGCAGGCGCGAAGGCGGCGGCGTGAGCGGGGGCGGCAGGAAGGAGGCTTGGCTGGACATGGGAAGCTGCGTCAGGCTGGGACGGTCGGGAGGAACGGTCCGGATGGTCAATGGGCAGGAAGCGATCCCGGCATTCTAGCGGGGATCGGCCGGCGCCTGCGGGGCGTCACCCRCGCGCGCCGCCAGCCAGGCCGGAAAGGCCTGCGGCAGCAGGATGTCCACGCCGCTCTGGCGGCGCAGGCGACCCTTGAGCTTGAGCACGGCCTTGTCCTTGGAAACCAGGCAGGCGGCCCCGGCAAAGTGCGCCAGTTCGATGAATTTCTGGTCGTCGGTGTCGCGGCAGCGCGGCAGGCGCGCCGCCAGCGTGTCGGCCTCGGCGGGAATCGCCATGAGGGTGGTGAGGCTGTCCACGGTAGCCATGGCGGCGGGGATGTCGACGCCAAAATGGGCGAATTGCGGATAGGCCAGCACCCGGCGCAGTTCCTCGCGGCAGTCCGGGCGGATCACGGCGGCGATGGCGCCGGCGCGCAGCGCGGCCCGGATGGGCTCGGCATGCGGGTCGGCGAACACCAGCAGGTCAACCCAGATATTGGAGTCAAGCACCACCCGCGGCGCGGCGGCGGCGGTGGCTTCGGTGGAGTGTGATGGCATTCGTTACAATCTGGTCTTTGTGTTTGCCGCGATTTTGCCATGCTCATCGTCCTGTCCCCTGCCAAGTCGCTCGACTACGAGACGCCCGCGCGTCTGAAGACCCATACGCTGCCGCGTTTCATCGAGCGCTCGGCGGTGCTGATCGAGCGCTTGCGCAAGCTCGCCCCGCAGGATATCGGCGCGCTGATGGATATCTCCGACAAGCTCGCCGTGCTCAACGCCACGCGCTACGGCGACTGGTCCCCCGAGTTCTCGGCCGCCAACAGCAAGCAGGCCGTGCTGGCCTTCAACGGCGATGTGTACGAAGGCCTGAACGCGCCGTCCCTGTCCACCGACGACCTTGCGTTTGCGCAGAAGCATGTGCGCATCCTCTCCGGCCTGTATGGCGTGCTGCGCCCGCTGGACTGGATGCAGCCCTACCGCCTGGAGATGGGCACGCGCCTGGATACGGCTGCCGGCAAGGACCTCTACGCCTTCTGGGGCGACGACGTCACCAGGCTGCTGCAGGAAGACTTCAAGGCGCAGAAGGCCGAAGGCCAGCCGGTGCTGGTGAACCTCGCTTCCGAGGAGTATTTCAAGGTGGTGCGCCCCAAGGTGCTCGGCGCGCGCATCGTCACGCCGGTGTTCGAGGACTGGAAGGGTGGCCGCTACAAGATCATTTCCTTCCATGCCAAGCGCGCCCGCGGCACCATGACGCGCTACGCGGTGACCCACCGGATCACCGAGCCGGCCAAGCTCAAGCGCTTCGCCGAGGATGGCTATGCCTTCGACAATGAGGCGTCGGACGATGCGCGCTGGGTGTTCCGCCGGCGCCTGGAGGACTGAGCGGCAACCGCCTGCCCGCTCACGCACCGGCGCCGACGCGCTCCTGCACACGCTTTCGAGAATCCACAAGCCATGACACCAGCCCTGCATATCTCCGCCAGCTTCGACGCAGGCGCCATCGAGGTCGAATCGCTCGCGCAGGCCAGCGATATCCGGCTGCGCATCCGCGCCGACTCGCACGCGGAATTCCGCCAGTGGTTCCATTTTCGCCTGCAGGGCGCGGCCGGCCAGGCCTGCAGCCTGCAGTTCCTGAATGCGGGCGACTGCACTTACCCGGATGGCTGGCGGGGCTACCAGGCCGTGGCCTCGTACGACCGCGCGCACTGGTTCCGCGTGCCCACTGCCTTTGACGGCAGCACCATGACGGTCTCGTTCACGCCGGAGCACGACAGCGTCTGGCTGGCGTACTTCGAGCCGTATTCCGAAGATCGCCACCTGTCGCTGCTGGCCGCCTGCCAGCGCTCGCCGCTGGCCAGCCTGTCGCACCTGGGCAGCACGGTGGACGGCCGCGACATGACCGCGGTGACCATCGGCAAGGCCGGCGAGGGCAAGAAGACCATCTGGATGATCGCGCGCCAGCATCCCGGCGAAACCATGGCCGAGTGGTTCTGCGAAGGCGTGCTGCAGCGCCTGACCGGTACCGGCTTGTGGGCCGGCGACCCGGTCGCGCGCAGCCTGCTGGCGCGCGCCGTGTTCCATATCGTGCCGAACATGAACCCGGACGGCGCCGCGCGCGGCAATCTGCGCACCAACGCGGCCGGGGCCAACCTGAACCGCGAATGGATGGCGCCGGACCCGCAGACCAGCCCGGAGGTGTACCACGTGCGCCGCGCCATCGAGGCGACCGGCTGCGACATGTTCTTCGATATCCACGGCGACGAGGGCCTGCCCTATAACTTCGTCGCCGGCAGCGAGATGCTGCCGGGCTTCACCGAGGCGCAACGCGCCGAGCAGCAGCGCTTCATCGAAGCATTCAAGCGCGCCACGCCGGACTTCCAGGATGTGTACGGCTATGCGGCGAGCAAGTACAACGCGGATGCGCTCAAGCTGGCCTCGAAGTACATCGGCCATACCTTCGGCTGCCTGTCGCTGACGCTGGAGATGCCGTTCAAGGACAATGCCGACCAGCCTGATCCGTCGGTGGGCTGGAACGGCGCGCGCAGCGCGCTGCTGGGCGCGGCCATGCTGCAGGCGATCCTCGCGCAGCTGGACTGAGCGCAAGGCAGCAGGCCGCGTCGGACGCGGCCTGCCTTGTCCCCGGCATCAGGCGACGTCAGTGCTGCGCTTTCTTGCCGGACTTGCTGGTGCTCTTGGTGGTGGATTTGCTGCTGCTGCTGCTCGACGCCTTGGTGGACTTGGTGCCGGAAGCCTTGCCCGAGCCGGACTTGGCCGCCTTGCTGCCTTTGTGCCCCTTGGCGCTGGCGGCCTGGCGGGTGTTGCCGTGTACCGCGGGCGCGGCCGCCGGCTCGCTGATGACGGTGCCGCTGCCATCGAGCAGTTCGTAGGCCAGCATCATGCCTTCGGCATAGCCGCAGCGCACCTTGACCGGTTCCCACTGCGCCTCGGCATTGCGTTTGTGCGCGGTGGCGGCGAAGGTCACCACGGAGCTTACCGGCACGGCTTGCTTGCCTTGCGAGAAGCGTCCATCCCACGGTTCCACCGTGGCCTGGCCGGCGCCGAGCGCACCGGTGGGAATCTTCAGCGCATCGAAGCTGGCCGAGCGCGGCACCACCCAGCTGGCGTGCGCCGCGCAGTCGGCCACGTCGGCGCTGGCGTTCTCGGTCTGCATCAGTTGCTGGCGCATCTGCGCGCGGTACTCGGCCAGGCTCACGCGGCCTTGCGCGGGCAAGGTCACGGTCTTGGTGGGCGGCGTGGCGGACGGGGAAGGCGGCAAACGGGTGGCGGCCGGCGCCGGCGTGGCGGCCTTGGCGGCCGCGGTGGCGGTGCCTGGCGTGCTCGCCACGGCATCGCTATCGTTGAGCGGGGTATCGGCGCAGCCCGCCAGGGCGATCGCACCTGCCACTGCGGCAGCGAGCGCGCACAGGCGGCGGCCGATCAGGTCGGAGATTCGTCGGATCACGGGATCGTCTTGCTTTGAGGCAAAAGGGGTTGGCAAAGGTCTGCCATGATAGAGGAAAGCCATGCCCCAAAGTTCCGAAATCTCCCGATCCTAGGTACTACCCTAGGTTCTTCCGCTGCGTTCTCCGAGGTATTGCCGCGATCGCGATGGCGATGAATGCGGGCGCCATGCCGCTTGCCGGGCACGTCTGCGCGGCTGCATTGCACAGCCGCGCCGCCTGCCGCGCATGGGCGTGGCAGGCGCCAGGGATCAGCGGGCCGGGGTCGTCGTGACGAAAGCCTTGAGCTCGTCGAGCAGATGATTGAGATCCGCCTTGAGCTTGCCGAAGCCCGCGTTGTGCACGAGACCCACTTCGTCCATGTACAACTTGCGGTTGATCTCCAGCTGCAGGCTGTGGCGGCGCTGTGCCGGCTGGCCTACCACGCGCACGATCTCCACGCCCTTGTAGGGGTGGTTGCGCCAGACGTCATAGCCCAGTTCCTTCAGCACGGCTTCGACGCGGTCGGTGAAGCGCGTGTCGCAGGTGGTGCCGTCGCGGTCGCCGACCACGAAGTCCGGATGCTGCAGGCCCGGGTGTTCCGTGGCGTACTGCGCCGCTTCGCTCGGCATCGAATGGCAGTTGATGTGCCACGCACTGCCGTGCTGCGCGACGGCCTGGTCCGCGAGTTTCTGCAGCTGCGCGTAGTAGGGCAGGTAGTACTGCGCGATGCGTGCCTGCACCTCGGCCACGCTCAGCTTGCGGTCGTAGATGGCTTCGCCGGTATCGAGCACGCGCCACACCAGGCCCTTGCCGAGCCGGGTCTTGGAGGTTTCCTGGCGCGGGCCGGGCCAGGGCGCGTCGAGCACGGCTTCGTCGATTTCCTCGATGCCGCGGTTGGCATCGAGGTAGCTGCGCGGGAAGCCCGCGCACAGCAGCGCAATGCCGCGTGCGGGGGCGTCGGCGTACAACTCGTCGACAAAGGTGTCCTCGGCCTGGCGCAGCAGCGGCAGGGGCAGTCCGGCGGCCGGCCGGAAGTCGGCCGGGTAGGTGGTGGCGCTATGCGGCGAATCGAGAAAGAGCGGGCTGCTCTCACCTTGCGGCAGTTGCAGGAGGTAGGGAGTGAGCCCGGTCTTTCGGTCTGCTTCCGTCATGATGAGCTTCGGTTAATCCAGGGAGATCTTGGCTGCGCCGGCGATGCGCTTGTTCTTCGCCACTTCGCTCTTGATCTGTGCGGCGAACTGCGCCGGCGTGTTGCCGACCGGCACCGCGCCCAGCTTCTCAAGCTTAGCCTTGACTTCCGGTTGCGCAAGCACCTTCACGGTGGCGTCGTGCAGCTTGGCCTGCAGGTCGGCCGGCAGGTTGGCCGGCGCGATCAGGCCGAACCACGATGCATCGTTGACTTCGGGCAGGCCGAGTTCGGCGAAGGTCGGCACATTGGGCAGGGCCGGCACGCGCTTGGGCGAAGCCACCGCCAGGGCGCGCAGCTTGCCGCCTTCGATGAAGGGCAGCGAGGACGGCAGGTTGTCGAACAGCACCTGCACCTGGTTGGCCAGCGCATCGTTCAGCGCGGGGCCCACGCCCTTGTAAGGCACGTGCAGCAGCTCGGTCTTGCTGCTCATCTTGAACAGCTCGCCCATCATGTGCGACACGCTGCCGTTGCCCGCCGAGCCGTAGGCCATCTTGTTCGGCTGGGCCTTGGCCAGGGCGATGAAGGCCTTCATGTCGTTGGCCTTGACTGCCGGGTTGATGCTCATCACGTTGGGCACGGAGGCCAGGTTGGTGATGGTGGTGAAGTCCTTGGTGGCGTCATAGGCCAGGCGCGGGTACACCGCCGGATTGATGCCGTGCGTGGAAGCCGTGGCGATGCCCAGGGTGTAGCCATCCGCTGCGGCCTTGGCCAGGAATGCGGTGCCGATGCTGCCGCCGGCGCCGCCGCGGTTGTCCACCACCACCGCCTGGCCCAGCTGCTGGCCGAGCTTGTCGGCCACGATGCGCGCCACGATGTCCGTGGTGCCGCCAGCGGGGAAGGGCACCACCAGCGTGATCGGCTTGGTCGGGTAGGTACCCTGGGCCGCTGCCGGCAGCGACAGGCCGGCGGCGACGGCGCCGGTGGCGGCAAGGAGGCGGAGCATGTTACGGCGTTGCATGGTTGGGTTCCTGAAGGAGAAGGCGAGGAGGAGAGAAGCGGAGGGCGGAAAGGTCTTGGAAGTAAGTCAAAGCTGCCTGCCCCGATTCTGCTTGTTCGTGCACGCAGGCCGCAAACGAAATAAAATCGCGTGATCATTCCATTTGGTAGTGAAGTGAGGGGTAACCTATGCGACGCTTGTGTCCGTCGCTGACTGAATTGCAGGCCTTCGAGGCCGCCGCGCGCTATAACAGCTTCACCGTGGCGGCGCGCGAGCTTCATGTGACGCAAGGGGCCGTCAGCAAGCAGGTGYGCAGCCTGGAGGCCTTTCTCGGCGTGGAATTGTTCGAGCGCGTGCGCCAGCGCCTGATGCTGACCGATGCCGGCCAGCGTTACCTCGACCGCATCCGCCCCAGCCTGACCGAGATCGAAGCCGCCACGGTGGAACTGATCGCCCGCCAGGGGCGCGGCGGCACCCTTCATATCGCCAGCATGCCCACCCTGGGCGCCAAGTGGCTGATTCCGCGCCTGCCGCAGTTCTTCGAGAAGCATCCCGATGTCAGCCTGGAGTTCGTGCCGCATGCGCAGGGCTACGATTTCTCCCAGCCCGATCTCGACGCCGCCATCCGCTTCGGCGACGGCGTGTGGCCGGGCAGCCTGGCCGACTACATGACCGGACGCGAAGTGCTGCCGGTGTGCCGGCCCGGCCTGCTCACGGGCGAGCCCGATGACATGGCACGCGCGCCTTCGGCCCTGCTGCGCTATCCGCTGTTGCATCACACGACCGTGCCCGAGGCATGGCCGGACTGGTTCGCCGAGCTGGGCGTGGCCACGCGCAAGGCATGGAGCGGCGCGCGTTTCGACCAGTTCTCGCTGCTCACCCAGGCGGCCATGTCGGGACTGGGCATCGCACTGATCCCGCGCTGCCTGATCGAGGAAGAACTGGCCACCGGCGCGCTGGTCGTGGCGCATCCCGCGCGCGTGCTGAGCAAGAAGGGCTATTACCTGTGCTATCCGGAGCAGAAGCAGCACCTGCCGGCGCTGCAGACATTCCGCCAGTGGGTGATGGAAGGGGTGGACGTGGTCGTGTGAGGGTCGTCCCGCGCTGTAATCAATTCTTACGCTTTTGCCCGACGGATTTCCTGTCGGCGCACGTTTAAGAGACATGACAGAAGGCATGCCGCGCCTGTCGCGCGGCGGTCGACTGGAGATGCTCATGCGCAAGCCCACGCCGCCGCCGGCGATGACAGGAGGGGGGACGATATGAAACGCGTGCTGATCGCGGCACTGCTTGCCGCTTCGCTGGCAGGTTGCGTGGTCGTGCCGGCACGGCCGGCCTACTATCACCGCGCGCCGGTCTACGTTTACTGAGGAGGGGCCGCGCCTGCCCGGGGGCGGCGCGGCACGGGCAACCATGGCGGGCGCAACGATCCCCAGCGAGACCACACCCATTGAGCGACAAGGATCCGGACGACGATGTCCTGCTGGCGCGGGTCGGCAGGCATGACGCGGCCGCCGTGCGCGAGCTGGTCGCGCGCAAGCTGCCGCGCGTGCTGGCGCTGGCCACGCGCATGCTAGGCGACCGGGCAGAGGCGGAAGACGTGGCCCAGGAAGTGTTCGTGCGCCTGTGGAAGCAGGCCGGGCGCTGGCAGCCGGGGCGGGCCCGCTTCGACACCTGGCTGTACAAGGTCGCGTTGAATCTCTGCTACGACCGCCTGCGCGGCGAGCGCGGGCAGGCCATCGAGGACGTGCCCGAACAGGCCACGCCGCAGGCCGGTCCGGAAGAAGCGATGGAGGCGGCCATGCAGGGCTCGCGCGTGGCCGCGGCGCTGGCGCGGCTGCCCGCGCGTCAGCGCGAGGCACTGGTCCTGCATTACTACCAGGAGTTGTCCAACGAGGAGGCGGCGGCACTGATGGGCGTCAGCACCGAAGCGCTGGAAAGCCTGCTGGCGCGCGCGCGGCGCGGCCTGCGCGAGATGCTGGCAGCGGGCGGCCAGCGGCCCTGATGAGGAAATGCGATGACACCCGAGAGATTTCGCGCACTGACCGAGGCATACGGTGCCGATCCGGCGCACTGGCCGGCCGGCGAACGGGCCGCGGGCCAGGCCATGGCCGCGCTGCCCGAGCATCGCGCGGCACTGGCGCAGGCCGCGGCGCTCGACGCCCTGCTGGCCGGGCATGTGGTGGCCGCTCCCGATGCCGCGTTGATGCGGCGCATCGCCGCCGGCGCGCCGGCGGCGCGCCCCGCGCGCGCGCCGTGGTGGTGGTCGGGCCTCGGCCTGGCCGGCGCGGGGCTGGCCGGCACGGTAGCGGGCGCATTGCTGGTGTCGGCCGTGCTGGCCACCTTGCCGGCACCCGCGGCGATCGACCTGCCTTACGCGACCACCGCCTTCGGCGGTATGGCACATAGCGGGAGCGACGAATGAGCGAGGGGATGCCGAAGCGGTTCAAGGTGGCGCTGGCGGTCTCGGTGCTGGTCAACGTGTTCCTGCTCGGCGCCATTGGCGGTGGCGGCTACCGTTGGTACACGGGTGAGCGCGCGGCGGCGGCCACGCAGCCG
>NZ_JBFTND010000125.1:0-21048 GCF_056397305.1 Cupriavidus sp. 05N40 | reverse complement strand
GCATTGGGGCTGGTGAGCACCACCGTGACCTCGTTCGGGCCGGTGGCTTTCACGCTCTCGATCTGCTCGGCCAGCACCTTGGCCTTGGAAGCGGTGGCGGGGTCCTTGTGGCGCATGATCGAATACACCACGTCGGCCGGGGACAACGCCTTGCCGTCGTGGAAGGCCACGCCCTTGCGCAGCGTGAAGACCCAGGTCTTGGCATCGGTGGTGTTGAACGATTCGGCCAGGGCAGCCCGCGGCGTCAGGCTCCTATCGAGCGAGGTCAGCCCGTTGTAGACCATGTTGCAGCGCACGTAGTCGTTCTGGTTCGACTGCTTGGCCGGATCGAGCGTATCGGAGGCGGCTCCCGTGGCAACGGCCACGCGGATACGGCCACCACGCTTTGGCGTCTCTGCATGGGCCTTGGCGGCCATGCCAGCCAGGCTGCCGGCCAGCGTGGCCTGCATGCCGCCCGCCAGCAGCATCGCCAGCACGTCACGCCGCGTGRCTCCGCGCTTGAGCAGATCCATCACACGAAGGCTTTCGCCGGGACCGACAATGCTCTCGAACTCATTACCGCTATCGTTCATGGTTGGTTGTGCTCCTGATTATTCTGAGAGGGAAACAGCGGGATCGCGGCGAAAGCTCAGCAGGTGCGCAAAGCTCAAGCAAGCCGGTCCTTGAGCTGGTAGTACAAGCCCACCGCAGGCAGGAACCACGGCGGGCCAAAATGCCCGGGAATGGCGGGCCAGTCGCGCTCGCGCCACGGATTGGCAGCCGCGTCGCCGGCCATCACCGCAGCCATGCGCTCGCCCATGTGCACCGACATCTGCGTGCCATGCCCGCTATAGCCCATGGAGTAGAACAGGCCGTCGTGCTCGCCTGCATGCGGCAGGCGGTCCTGCGTCATGTCGACCAATCCGCCCCAGCAATAGTCGAGCCGGACGTGGCCGAGCTGCGGGAAGATCTGGGCCAGGCCGGCGCGCAGGATCTCCCCGCTGGCAGCATCCTGCTGCGGGCTGGAGACGGCAAAGCGCGCCCTGCCGCCGAACACCAGCCGGTGGTCGGGCGTGAGGCGGAAGTAATGGTGAATGTTCGCCACCGTGACATAGGTACGGCGTTTGGCCAGCAGTGCCCTAGCGCGTTCGACGCCCAGCGGCTCCGTGGTAACGATGAAACTGCCGATCGGCACGATGCGACGGCGCAGCCAGCCGAAGCTGCCGTAGCCGCCGTGGCGCGATGCCCCGGTAGCGAGCAGCACCTGCCGGGCCAGCACCGTGCCGCGCTCGGTGTGCAGGCGGTGCACCTGGCCTTGCACACGCTCGATGCGGAGCACGCAGGTGCCAGTGTGGATCTGTGCGCCATGGCGCTGTGCTGCCACGGCCAGTCCTTGCGCGAAGCGGCCCATATGCATCTGGCCGCTGCGCTTGTACAGCAGGCCGCCGTGAAAACGCTCGCTCTGCACCTCGGCACCCACGCGCGCCGCGTCGAGAATTTCCACGTCGGTATCCACGCCGTCGACGACCAGGCGCTCGGCGCTGCGCCGCAGCGCGTCCATCTGGTGAGCCTTGGTGGCGAGCTTGAGCTTGCCGTTGCGCTGGAAGTCGCAGGCAATGCCCTCGTCGCGCACGATACGCTCCACGGTATCGACCGCGTCGTCATAGGCGTGGTACCAGCCGCGGGCGCGTTCCACGCCCACCCTGGCAGCCAGCTCCGCGTAGTCCACCGCCAGCCCGTTGTTCACATGGCCGCCATTGCGCCCCGAGGCCTCGGGCGCCACGGTGGCGCCGGCCTCCAGCACCACCACGCTGGCGCCACGCCGCGCCAGCGCCAGCGCCGCCGAGAGCCCCGTGAAGCCGCCGCCGATGATGGCCACATCGACCTGCGGCGGCAGATTGTGCGCGTCCAGTACCAGTCTTGGCACCGAATCGTTCCAGTAGGAATCAAGCTTCATGGTGGGGATGGAACTGTGGAAGCTCAATTCAAAGGCCGACGACGCCGGGCAGGCCACCGATATCCTGGATCTCGGTGTAGCGGTACGCCGCGTTGCCCGGGCCGTGACCACGGTTCACGAAAACCTTGTTAACGATGCCGATGTCGTCAGCCGACATCAGGTCGTAGCGCAGGCTCGACGACACGTGCAGCACATCCTCCGGGTTGCAGCCCAGCGAGTCGAGCATGTACTCGAAGGCCTTCAGGCGCGGCTTGTAGGCCTGGGCCTGCTGCGCGGTGTAGACGCGGTGGAACGGCGCGCCGAGCATGGCCACATTCTTCTGGATCTGGGCGTCCGAGGCGTTCGACAGGATCACCAGCGGAATCTCCTTGGCCACCTTGGCCAGGCCAGCGGGCACATCCTCATGCGGGCCCCACGTCGGCACGGCGTCGTAGTATTGCTGGCCATCGGTGTCGAAGTACTGGATCTTCCACTTCTTGCACAGGCGGCGCACGGCGTTCTTCAGCACCACTTCGTAGGGCTGCCAGTCGCCCAGTACCTCGTCGAAACGGTAGGCACTGAAGTCGGCGATGAACTGCTCCATCTGCTCGGCAGGGATGCGATCTGCGAACAGTTCGCGCGTCATTTCGCCCATGCGGAAACGCGTAAGCGTGCCATAGCAGTCGAAGGTCACGTACTTGGGACGGAAGGTCATGGTCTCTGATCCTCAGGGTTTTCCGGTCGGCGACCGGGGTGGAGCCGCGCATTGTCCGGCGCAGGCGACAGAATTATTTCGAAAGGATTAAAGCACGCGGCCGCATAGCGTTTATATGGAAATGAGGCCGTGGCACGCGGCGAAACTGCGGTTTGTCATGGGTCCCGCGGCAGGTCATGCGGTTGGCACCGCAGGGGTGCGCAGGCGAGTGATGACGCACCGCTAACGCGCCGCAGCAAAATCGATCAGCACGCTTTTGAAGCGCAAATTTGCCTCTACGGCCTGGCGCCCCAGATCCTTGCCGATGCCCGACTGGTGGTAGCCGCCGGTGGGAATCACAAAATCCGAACTGCGCCCGTAGCGGTTGATCCACACCGTGCCGGCGGCGATGCCGCGCATGGCGCGCAGCGCTCTTCCGATATCGGCAGTGTGTACGCCGGCGGCCAGGCCGTAACGCTCGTGCGAGGCGAGCGCCAGGCCCTCTTCTTCGTCGTCGAACGTTTGCACCGTGAGCACCGGACCGAAGATTTCCTCCTGCACGGCAGGATTGTCCGCCCGCACGCCTTCGATCAGCGTGGGCTGGAAGTATGCGCCGCCCGGCCCGCCGTCGAACAGCCCGCCGCCGCTGCGCACCTGCGCGCCCGGGCAGCACGCGCGCTCGACGATGTCGAGGATGCGCGCCGCCTGTGCTGCCGAGATGATGGGCGGCAGCGTCGCCGCGTCATCCCAGGTCGCACCGGGCCGCAGCGCGGCAAAGCGTGCCGCGATGCGCTCGACCAGCGCCTCGGCAATGCCGCGCTGCACAATCAGGCGCGAGCCCGCGACACATACCTGGCCTGCATTGCCGGTGATGGCGCCGGCAATGATGCCTGCCAGCCGATCGAGGTCCGGCGCGTCATCGAATACCAGTTGCGGGCTCTTTCCGCCCAGTTCCAGCGTGACTGGTTTGGGGCCATGCGACGCGCAACTGGCCATGATCGCGGCGCCCGTTTGCGTCGATCCCGTAAAGGTCATTTTCGAGATCAGGGGGTGGCGCGTGAGCGCATCGCCCGTGGTCCGCCCGTCGCCCTGCACCACGTTGAACAGGCCCGGCGGCACGCCCGCCTCGATCGCCAGCTGGGCCAGGCGCACAGCGGAGAACGGCGTCAGCTCGGAAGGCTTGAGCACCACCGCGTTGCCGGCGGCAAGCGCCGCGCCCACCTTCCACGACACCATCACCAGCGGGAAATTCCATGGGGTGATCGCACCCACCACGCCATATGGCTCGGCCACCACCATGCCTAGGTGATCGTGCTGCGTGGCCGCCACGTCCCCACCGACCTTGTCGGCATATTCGGCGAAGAATCGCAGGCCTTCGGCGGTGAAAGGCACATCCCAGGCCGAGGCAGCGTGCACCGGCCGCGTGGAGCACACCGCTTCGAGCGGCGCGAGACCCTGCACATCGGCTTCGATCAGGTCGGCCCAGCGACGCAGCACGCGCGCTCGCTCGCGCGGGGCACGGCGCGCCCAGTCGCTGGTACGCCACGCCTTCCACGCGTCCTGCACCGCCGCATCCACAGCGGCGGCGTCAGCCAGCGGCAGCTCGGCATGCACCTGGTTATCGGAGGGGCGCCGCACGGGGATGCGGCCGGCATCAGGCACGAGCCGCCCGCCAATGAAATGGCCCGAGGGAACGGAGACTGTCTGGGGGTCGAATATTTGCACGGAAGGAGGGGCGCCGCGTGCCGGCACCGATAGTGGATTCATGCCTCCATGCTAGACAAGAAGTCTCAGCATTTGTCTCCGTTACGGACCGCGCTACCGCATCGAATTGCGAAACTGCCACCCGAGGCGGACGATTCTTGCATCCCTCGGATAAACCCGAGGGCATTCTGGCTCCGCGCGAACGATATGGCCCAGGATAAGTCCGATCGATCACCACAACGACATCGCCATGCACTGCGGCATGGCGCCGGACCAATGGCTGGACAGCCTTGGCCTGCTGCGCGAGGCTGCCGGAAGCCCTCTGCCAAACAATCTGCTGCCACGGCCCGCATAACAGCAGCGTGCTTCGCTCAGTCCCCTGAATGCAGCACCACGCCATGTGCCACTCGCCCTAAGCTTGAGGCACAGGCCAGCCTGTTGTGAAGTCCGCAAAGCCCATTCAGTCAGTCCGGTCAGCCCATTGTTTCCAAACCAACGCCGAGCCGCCGCCCATGCCCGACAACGCTCCCCCACTGCCCGCGCGATTCMTGCGGCTGGCAGAATCCGACCGCCCCGCCATCACCCTGCGCATCGATGGCCGCAGTGCCACCGCCCTGGCGGGTGACACCCTTCTGGTCGCACTGCTGCTGAATGGCCGGCGCGTGCGCGACAGCGAATTCGGCGACGGCCCGCGTGCGGGGTTCTGCCTGATGGGCGCMTGCCAGGACTGCTGGGTGTGGACACCCGCGGGCGAGCGCCTGCGCGCCTGTTCCACGCCGGCCGAGGCCGGCATGGAGGTACTGACCCGTCCGCCCGCGCACCACTGGCCCGCGACGCCGGACCTGCAGGAATCGCTCGCGCGCCACGCGCCGGGAGCCACCGCATGAGCACGCCGTCAGCATYGCCCCGCATCGTCGTGGTCGGCACCGGCCCCGCCGGCGTACGCGCGGCCCAGGCACTGGCGCAGGCCGGACTGCGCCCTACCGTGATCGACGAAGGCCGGCGCGACGGCGGCCAGATCTACCGCCGCCAGCCCGAAGGCTTCMAACGCTCCTACGCCAAGCTCTATGGCAGCGAGGCCGACAAGGCCCAGGCGCTGCACCGCGACTTCGACGCGCTGCRCGCGCGGATCGACTACCGTCCCAACACGCTGGCGTGGAACCTGACCGAGGGTGAGTTGCACGTCGTGTGCGGGGACGAGCCGCAGACGCTGCCCTTCGACGCMCTGCTGGTGTGCTCCGGTGCCACCGACCGGCTCATGCCGGTGCCCGGCTGGCACCGCGCCGGCTGCTACAGCCTGGGCGCTTCCCAGATCGCGCTCAAGGCACAGGCCTGCGCCATCGGCGCGCAGGTCGTCTTCCTCGGCAGCGGGCCGCTGCTCTACCTGGTGGCCTCGCAGTACGTGCAGGCCGGCGCGCGCGTGGCGGCAGTACTCGACACGTCCTCCGCCAATAAGTCCTGGGGTGCCATCACCGGCCTGCTGGCGCGCCCCCGGCTGGCGCTGCGCGGCCTCGGACTGATCCGCGGCCTCAAGCATGCCGGCGTACCGGTGCTGCAGGGCGTGACGCCGCTGGGCATCGACGGCGATGACCGCCTTGGCGTGCRGGSCGTGACCGTGCGCGATGCGCGCGGACGCGAGCAGCGCTTCGCSTGCGACGCCGTCGGCCTGGGCTGGCACCTGCGCGCCGAGACGCAACTGGCCGACCTCGCGCGCTGCGAGTTCGCCTTCGACCCCGTGAGCCGCCAGTGGCTGCCGCGCATCGACGCGGACGGCCGCAGCAGCACGCGCGGCGTCTACCTGGCCGGCGACGGCGCGCGCATCCTCGGTGCCGATGGGGCCGAAGCCGCGGGCCGGCTCGCGGCGCTGGCGGCGCTGGCCGACCTGGGGCATGAGCGGGGCCGCGCACAATACGCCGCGGAATCGGCTGCGCTGCGCCGCAYCCTCGACCAGATGGACCGCTTCCGCCAGGGGCTGGCGCGCGCCTTCCCGTGGCCGCACACGCAGGCCGCCGCCCTGCCCGATGCCGCCGTGGTATGCCGCTGCGAGGCCGTGACSGTGGGCGAGCTGCGCCGCTGCGTGAGCGAACTGGACAGCCAGGAAGTCAATCGGGCCAAGGCCTTCAGCCGCGTCGGCATGGGCCGCTGCCAGGGCCGCTTCTGCGGCCATGCCGCGGCCGAGATCGTGGCGCAGGCCTGCGGCATCCCGATCGAACAAGTCGGTCGCCTGCGCTCGCAGGCACCGGTCAAGCCACTGATGATGAATACACACGAGGTGAAGGCATGAGCAGCACGGCATCCAAGACGCACGACGCCGATGTGCTGGTGCTCGGTGGCGGCCTGATGGGCACCACCACCGCCTTCTTCCTGCGCCAGCAGGGCCTCTCGGTGGTGCTGCTGGAGCGCGAGCTGGTCGGGCGCCAGGCCAGCGGCACCAACTTCGGCAATGTGCGCCGCCAGGGACGYGCCCTGCACCAGATGCCGCTGGCCAATCGCGCGCGTGCCGTCTGGGGCCGCGTGAAGGAACTGCTGGGCGARGACCTCGAGTTCGTCCCGTACGGCCACCTGCGCGTGTGCTACACCGAACAGCAGGCCRCCGTGCTCGAGCAACAYGYSCGCGACGTGAAGCCGCTCGGRCTGGAYCTGSAGCTCTTCAGCGCCGAGCAGTTGCGCCGGCGCTGGGGCATCTTTGCGCCCGGCGTGGTGGCAGGYTCGTACTCGCCGCAGGACGGCCAYGCCAACCCGCGCCTGGCCGGCCCGGCCTTCGCGCGCGCCGCGCGTCGCGCCGGCGCGCAGATCGTCGAGCATGCCGAGGTGATGCAGGTCGAGCGCGACGCCAATGGCTTTGTCGCTCACACCGCCGATGGCCGGCGCTTTCGCGCACCGCAAATGCTGGTGGCGTGCGGCGCCTGGTCCAACCGCATGGCCGAGCAGTTCRGCGAGGGCGTGCCGATGGACGCGCGCGGCCCGCAGATGGGCGTGACCGAGCCGCTGCCCTATGCCATCGGCCCTTCCATCGGCGTTTCTACGCCGATCGAGCATGAGAGCCTGTACTTCCGCCAGATCTCACGCGGCAACATCGTCTTCGGCGGYGGCCTCAAGGGGCCGGCGTACACCGASCGCATCCGCGCCTACGTGAAGCCCGACAACGTGCTGCGCCARCTGCGCGAACTGCGCCGCTTCGTGCCGGCCTTCGAGCATGTGCAGCTGATTCGCGTGTGGAGCGGCATCGAAGGCTATACCCCCGACTGGCAGCCGGTGATGGGCCCCAGCGCCACGGTGCCCGGCCTGTACTACGCCTTCGGCTTCAATGGCGAGGGCTTTGCGATCAGCCCCGGCGTGGGCGAAACCATGGCGGAGCTGATCGCCACGGGCCGTACCTCGATTCCGCTGGAGCCTTATGCCATCGRGCGCTTTGCGCGTGCGCAGGTGCTGCTGGAAACGAACTGATCCAGTAATCGCAACACAGCCTGACAAAGCCTGCGTGCCGCCGGTTTGCCCCCTCTCCCGCTTGCGACTCGCACGCGAGAGAGGGGCGTATGCGTCGCCTCGTGGCTCTATTCAGATGCGCGAGCGTGCAATGATCGTCCCCGCTCGCGTGCCGCTCACTGCAGAATCACATAGACCTTTCGCAGGGGTTCCAGGATCTCCCAGATGCCGGTCGTGTTCGCCGGGAAGAACAGCGTATCGCCGGTCTTGATCCGGATAGGCGTCCCACCCGTCGGCGTAAACAGGCATTCACCGGCAAGGATGTGCATGACTTCTGCTTCCGGAACTTGCCGTTCGTAGGCGCCGACTGTGCATTCCCAAAGGCCGGCCCGGTTCTGTCCGGCGCTCTCGATGTCAAACTTGAAGCTGCTGGTGCGGCACGGTGGTTGGCTTAACGGTCTGCCGACAGGACCGTCGTCGGTGAGGTCACTGCAAGACGCGGAATGCGGAATGATGGCAATGGGCATGGAGATCAGGGAGTGAGATGGATACGAGACGGCGGACGAGCAAGGGCGGTGCGACACAGCGACACCGCCTCCGGGTAGGACTGCGTTACTTATCGTCCTCGACCGCATCGGCCAGTTGCGCCAGGGAGTGGAAGTGGTAGTCCGGCTTGGTCAGCTCGGGCACTYCCATGGTGCCGCCAGATCCTGGCTGTGCATGACGGCGCTCGATCCAGCAGGTCTTCAGCCCAAGCTTCTTCGCAATGCCGATGTCGTGATATTGGCTCTGCGCCACATGAAGATTGTCTGCCTGCTTGTAACCCCATTTGCCGTCATAGCGGCCACGCGCATAGGCGAAGTACTGAGGATCGGGCTTTTCCGTCAGGGCATCGTCACAGGTGACCGTGTCGTCGAACGGGAAGTCCAGCGTCTTCTCGAAGTGAGTCAGTGCCCAGCGCTGGGCGTTGGTCATCGCCACCAGCTTGAAATGTTTGCGCAAACGCTTCAGCGCCTCGACCGAATCCGGGAACGCCTTCCAGTTGACCACGGAGTCCCGCAGGCCACAGGCGAGTGCGTCGGAGTCGGGGAGGCCAAGGCTCTGCGCCATCAGGTGCCAGCAACGTTCCAGGTCATCGGGATACCACATCGTCTTGTCAGCGGCGCGGGTACGGCGATAGGCGGCCAGGAAATCCTCATCGCTGATGGGGCTGCCGGGCACGGCGCGACGGAAGTAGTCGAGCATCCCGCCCTCGAAGTCAATCAGCGTGCCAACCACATCGAACGTAAGTACCTTGAAGTCTTTGAGTGCCATGAAATACCTCCGCTAGTAAAGAAGAGAAAGAAAACTGCCGACTGGTCGCGTATGGAGGCGACCGCGGTGCCAGACATCGAAACAAAGCTTGATCGGGCCACTTCCGGTTCAGTGGGCTCACGACACCAGGTCCTTGAGCTTGAAGTACAGGCCGACGGCGGGAAGGAACCACGGCGGTCCCAGATGGCCCGGGATGGCAGGCCAGTCGCGCATGCGCCAGGGGTTGGCCAGGATATCCCCCGCCATCACGCGGGCCATGCGCTGCCCCATCAGCACGGCCATCTGCGTGCCATGCCCGCTGAATCCCATCGCGTAGTAAGGACCGTCGCGCTCGCCGGCGTGCGGCAGGCGGTCTTGCGTCATGTCGACCAACCCGCCCCAGCAATGCGTGATCGCCACGTCGGCAAGCTGCGGAAAGCCCTCCGGCATGGTGGTGCGCAGGATCGTTGACSTGGCCGCCATTGCGGCCCGACGCCTCCGCTGCAATCGAACCCTGCGCTTCTAGCACCACGACATTCGCACCCTGCCTGGCCAGCGTCTGGGCCGCGGACAAGCCGCAGAATCCCGCGCCGACGATCGCCACATCGACTTTGGCGGGCAGCTCGGATGCCGCGCTCGGGAACGGCGCAAGGCCATGGTGCCAATAGGGGTCGGAAGAGCAAGGCGCGCCCGCGTGGGCAGGGTCCACCAGGATGCCCCTGCGGGGGATCAAAACGTTCCGTGATGCGTCCGACGCGGCCGGTCCGGGTGATGCCTGCGCCAGTTCCGACGAGGCCGCGTTGGCGTTCAATGTAATAGGAGCGGCCAGGTAGCCATCGCCTCCCTTGCCGCCGGCAAATTCGACTGCCGATAACCCGATGTGACGCACAGACACGGCCTTGCCCCGATAATCCGTTGTACGATGCACAAAGTGTAGAGAGCCCCTGCCAGCACGACAACATCCCAATTGTTGGGCCGAACATAATCTGAGGTTATGGCAAATTTCCGGCGAAAACTTCCCAGCGCCAATGCCCTGTTCGTCTTCGAGGCCGCCGGGCGCTGCGGCAGCCTGACCAAGGCCGCCGCCGAACTCTATGTCAGCCAGCCGGCCGTCAGCCGGATGCTGGCGCGCATGGAAGACCGCATGGGCGTGCGGCTCTTTAATCGGGTACGTGGGGGCGTCGAGCTGACCGAGAACGGTCGCCTGCTCCATCGCGCCATCACCGAAGGCTTCAACGTCATCCAGGCGTCGATCAGTGAAATCGAAACGCGCGCAACCGGACTGGAGACCGTCACGCTCTCCGTTTCGACGGCCTTTACCACGCACTGGATCATGCCGCGCATGGAAAAGCTGCGGCGGGACTTTCCCGGCGTCGACCTGCGGTTCCAGCTGGTCTCCGGGAAGGTTGGCGGACCTCTGCATGACGTCGACCTGGGGCTGCGATTTTTTTCCCCAGGCGAGGCAGCGCAAAACAGCGTGTTGCTGATGCCGGAAATCATCGTGCCGGTGTGCAGCCCGGCCTATCGGGACGATACCGGCCGCGACAGCGACGTCCTCATCAACCTGACCGACAGCAACCGTGACTGGCCGACGCTGTTTCCCGAGCTCGGTCAGCGCAGCCGGGACTTTTACCACCTGAATTTTTCCGACTATTCGATCGTGGTGCAGACGGCGATGCTCGGCCAGGGCATTGCGCCGGGCTGGCTGAACGTGGTCACCCACTGGATGAGGCTGGGCGCGCTGGTGCCGGCCATCGCGCAGGTTCATGTCGCGAACCGGCAATGCTATCTGGTGCAGCAGGCGCCCACGTCCCCTCGCCCTACCGTAACCAGGCTGCGCGACTGGATCCTCGAAGAGACCTACCAGGATCTGGTGGAGATCGACCGCATGTATCCCGGCCTGCGCCTGTTGAAGCTGGTCGGACGCTAATGATGCCGCCTGCGGTGCAGTTCATTGCGCAGCGCATCCAAGGCACCATCAAATAAAAAGCCCACAGGCATGACTGCCTGTGGGCAAGGCTTCACAGTGAAGCGGAGACCACCAGTAAACGTCAACGGCTCGCAATACGAATCAGGCCGGCCGGAAAATTCCATAGACCTTGGTCACTTGCTCACGGCTATCCCAGCTGCACTGCGCATTCTGTTCGACCAGGAAGATATCGCCGCGCGAAAATGTCCCGCTACGGCCGGTTTCATCTTCAAACGTCACGCTGCCCTCCAACAGATACATCAGTTCGTAGTGGGGATAGAGCATCGCCCGACGATGGTAGGGAGTCGAATCCCAGGTGCCGCAGACGAACTGCCCGTCCTGAGAGCGATAGTCTGTGTAGTTGCGACAAGCTGGAGTCGGGGTGAGCAGCAACGCGGCCGAAGGTGCGCCGGACGGCTCCAGTGCCGGCTCTTCTGCGATCGGCAGCAGCGCGCGCGCTCCGGGGCGGCTGTCGTTGTAGCGCATGAAGATGATCGACACCGGGCACTCCGCAGACCAGGCGAACTCTGCGTCATGTAACAACACAGCGCTGTTGCCCGGACCCAGCACGACCGTGCGATCCGGCTGGGTCAGCGTCAGCTTGCCCTCGCAGACGATGATGAGTTCATCTGCCGGCTGTGCCTTTACCGACCCGCACCCGCCGTCCAGTGTGATAACGCCCACGGTTACCGGTCCCGGCGGCAAGTCCAGCATGCGACGGCGGAAAAGGAAGTCGTTTTCCTCGGAAGCGTCGGTGAAGGGAATACCGAGGGAATGGTCTTGCGCAAACGTGCGCAAATTGACAAAGGTAGCCGGCGTGGCGCGCACGGTGGAACCCTGCTGCAAATTCGACATGACTTGCTCTCGCGATTCAATGAGGATTACGCTGCGTAGCCATGAGCCGCGCAAACCTTCAATAGGGAAAAAGTTCGATCGGTGTAGGTGTGTCCCGACATGAATCAGCTCCGCCATGACGTCGCCTACGCCCCGGACAGAATTACAGCACCATCGAGCTTCTGAAGTATCCCGTTTGGACAGTGTCCACGCATAGAAACAGCGGCATTTAACGTGCCGTTCAGCATAATTTGCTGYATCCCGAACAAGTCGCTATTGATGGACGTCGGTCAATCCCCTTCCGTGCGAAAGCTGACTGCATCCCGCAAGCCCATTGGACGAGCGTGGGCGTAGCAATTTGTGCGGTATGGCGCTGACCCAACGGCATAAGCTCTGCGTGATGAAGCGGCAGTCAGGGGATCATGTGGAATCGCATTTGCGCCGTAAAGAGGCGGGAACACTGTGGCAAGATTGCTTCAGTTCGTAGTCCTGCCAGACGTGTTGCTGATTCGGCTTACTCAAAAGGAAGACACCATGCCAAGCCACGATATCCATGCGCCAGTTTCCTACCGCTCGATGAGCGAAGAGGACGTGCCCGCCGCACATGAGCTGTCGCAAGCCTTGCGCTGGCCGCATCGTGCCGAAGACTGGCAATTTGTCCTTCGCCTTGGAACCGGCTTCGTCGCCGAGCAAGCTGGCGTGGCGATCGGCACGGGGCTTTGCTGGAAGCAGGGACAGCAAGCATCGCTCGGGATRATCATTGTGTCGCCGGCACATCAAGGCAAGCGCATCGGCAGTGAGTTGATGCGCCTGGTTCTGGAAGCGCTTGGCAACCGCTGCACGCTGCTTAATGCAACCCCCGCCGGACAGCCGCTGTATGAACGCCTCGGCTTTGTCGCGACCGGCACCATCAACCAGCATCAGGGCACGATGAATGCCGTCGACCCGGTTGCACTTGCCGGAGGGGAAACGCTGCATCCGTTTGAGCCCGGCGATATCGAGACGATCATCGAACTGGGGAATCGCGCTACCGGCATGTCGCGGGGCGAAGTGCTGAGGGCATTGCTCTCCACGGCCGAGACCGTGGTGCTGAAGCGCAATGGCGAAGCGGTCGGATTTTCGGTCATGCGCCGCTTCGGGCGGGGCTATGCGATCGGGCCGGTGGTGGCCTCCGATAGTGAACGCGCGAAAGCCTTGATTGCCTGCTGGTCTGGCGCCTACACCGGGTCTTTCGTGCGAGTGGATGTCACGGGAACGAGCGGCCTGCAGGACTGGCTCGCGCAGGTGGGACTGGTTCAGGTGGATACCGTCGTGGCGATGGCACGTAATGGCGTGCCGCCGGCGGATAGCGCGCTCAAGCAGTTCGCAATCATCAACCAGGCGCTCTGCTGAGCCACGTCGAAACAGCCGCCATCTTATGACGGAAAAGGCAGGGGAATACCCAATGTCCAGCAGTCATGCCACCGATGAAGCATTCTGGGAACGCATTCGCGACGCGTATCCCAGGCAACAGCCGTTGCTGAACCTCAACAATGCCGCGGTCAGTCCCCCGCCGCTTGTGGTCGAACAGGCAATGATTGATGCCTATCGCCTCGTCAGCCATAACCCGGATGTCAACATGTGGAGCAAGCTCGACGCCGAGCTCCCCGCCATCAAGCAGCAGCTCGCGCAACTGGCCGACTGCAGCCCGGAAGAAATCGCGCTGAACCGTAATACTTCGGAGGGTCTGAGCACGGCCATTTTCGGCATACCGCTCACTGCCAACGACCAGGTCCTGATTTCTGCGTGGGACTATCCGAGCGCGTGCGCGGCATGGCAGCAGCGCCAGCAAAGGGAGGGCATCGAGGTTGCATGTGTCGATTTCGACCTGACGGCAAGCGACGAGGAAATCTTCAAGGCGTACGAAGCGGGCATCACGCCGAAGACGCGAGTTAGGGCGCCGTCACGGGCGAAGTATTACCACCAGAAAATGCCATAAATCCATCACCGCCGCGGCAATAGCTGGCGCGGAGGGAGACCCGCCTCCAGCGTGCCGTGCAAGGCATGCCGTGCCTTCTGTGCCAGGCGACCCGCCCACTATCCCGACAACCTATGCCACGTCCCATTGTCGCCACGATCCACCTGGATTCGCTAACCCACAACCTCGCGCTTGCCCGCCGCGCAGCGCCGTCCTCCCGTGTCTGGGCAGTAGTGAAGGCCAACGCCTACGGGCATGGGATCGAACGGGTCTACCCGGCATTGCAGGCAGCCGATGGCTTCGGGCTGCTGGAACCGCAGGAAGCCATCCAGTTGCGCGAGCTCGGCTGGAACAAGCCGATCCTGCTGCTGGAGGGCTTCTTCGACGACGCCGATGTCGCCTTGCTGGGCACCCATCGCCTGAGTACGGCGCTACATTGCGAAGCGCAGCTACGCATGCTCGAAGTGCTTGCGCCCGAGTACCAACTGGCGCCGCGTTCGCTGGACGTTTGCCTGAAGCTGAATTCAGGAATGAACCGGCTGGGCTTTAGCCCGTCAGACTACAGAGCAGCCTGGCAACGAATCAGGGCCATCGAAGCCATTCGTTCAATTACGCACATGACCCACTTCTCGGACGCTGACGGCTCGACCGGCATCAGCGGRCAGATGGAAGTCTTCCGCACGGCGACCCGTGGACTGCCAGGGGAGATCAGCGTGGCGAATTCGGCTGGCATGCTCTGGCATCCAGACAGCCGCACCGACTGGGTGCGCACCGGCATCATGCTCTATGGTGCTTCGCCTTCGGGCTGCTGGCGGGACGTGCAGGACCAAGGACTGCGGGCAGCGATGACATTGCAGAGCAAGATTCTGGCCGTGCAGGAACTGCGGCCCGGACAATCAGTGGGCTATGGCTCCCGCTACGTCGCTCCAGACACACGCCGCATCGGCATCGTTGCTTGCGGTTATGCCGATGGCTATCCGCGCACCAGTTCATCCGACATCGGGCACTATGCGCCGGTGCGGGTCGGCAATCGCGATACGCGGACGGTCGGACGCGTGTCCATGGATATGCTCGCCGTCGACCTGACCGGGTGTCCGGATGCCACACCTGGAACGTCCGTTGAACTCTGGGGCAGGCACGTTCCGATCGACAGCGTGGCTGCCGCAGCCGGAACAATCGGCTATGAACTGATGTGCGCCATCGCACCGCGCGTACGGGTGGAAGTGGAGCCGCTGGACTACTGACCGCGCCGCGCAGCGAACCGGTCTGCGTTGATCTRCAGACTGTCGGCTTTGCCCGAAAGCATGCACCGTGTCGCACGATGCATGCTGTCACTCATCGCCTGCATGGAACTCGGATACAAATGTCGGCGCTTCTTCCATGAGATAGCGTCCGTTCTGGCACACGTAGTACATGGCGTGATGGCCGCTACGTGCGAACGTCACACAGCAGGAATGCTCGAAGCGCCCGAAACGGGTGATGCCAATGCCGGGCGAACCCGGCCACTCCCATACGCGCTGTTCCTCAACGCAGTCCAAAACGCGGTGCTGAGTCCTGGGATGCATGGACGAATTGAGCATCATGTTGATGTACCCGAATACACCCAGCGAAGGGTAACGCTCCTGCATTGCCGTCCATCGTCGCTTAGGCGACATTGCAGACCTCCGTGTCCAGCTTGATGTTCCCTGCCTTCAGCACTTCATTTGCCTGCAGATGATAGTTCCAATGCCCGTCCTTGATCGTTTCGAGCATACGCTAGGGCTTGACAACGTTCGCCATCAGTTCCTGAGTCTCCTCGTATAGTCATTTGCTGACCAACGTGCATTGACCGGCCAGCCTCGCCCTGTGTACGAAGCGCCGGCCAGATCGCAAAATTACTGCGCGCGCCTGAGCTGCTCCAGGATGGCAGGATCTTCAAGGGTCGACAGGTCTTGCGTAATCTGGTCGCCCTTTGCGATGCTGCGCAGCAGCCGGCGCATCACCTTGCCCGACCGTGTCTTGGGCAGGTTGTCGGCAAAGCGGATTTCCTTTGGCTTGGCGATGGGGCTGATCTCCCTGGCGACCCAGTCGCGCAGCTCCCTGGCGATCCGCTGCGCTTCCTCGCCCTGAGGGCGGGCGCCCTTCAGCACGACATAGGCGCAGATGGCCTCACCGGTGGTCTCGTCCGGCTTGCCCACCACGGCGGCCTCTGCGACGCTCGGGTTAGCGACGAGCACCGATTCGATCTCCATCGTGCCCATACGGTGACCGGAGACGTTGAGCACGTCGTCGATGCGACCGGTAATGCTGAAGTAGCCGGTCTTTTCATTGCGCACCGCGCCGTCGCCTGCCAGGTAAAGCTTGCCGCCCAGTTCCTGAGGGAAATAATTTGTCTTGAACCGCTCCGGATCGCCCCAGACCGTGCGAATCATGGACGGCCACGGGCGCTTGATGACCAGGATTCCGCCTTGTCCGTTCGGCATTTCGTTGCCGGATTCATCCACCACCGCGGCCACGATCCCCGGCAACGGCAGCGCGCAGGAGCCCGGCAGCAACGGCGTCGCGCCAGGCATCGGGCTGATCATGTGCCCACCGGTTTCGGTTTGCCAGAAGGTATCGACGATCGGGCATTTCCCGTTGCCAACGTAGTTGTAAAACCACATCCAGGCTTCCGGATTGATCGGCTCGCCCACCGAGCCGAGCAGGCGCAGGCTGGACAGGTCATAGTGCTTCGGATGCACGTCYGGGTCCTTGTCGCAAGCCTTGATCAGCGCGCGGATCGCCGTCGGGGCAGTATAGAAGATCGTGGTTCGATGCTTGCGGACCATGTCCCAGAACCGACCGGCATTGGGGTAGGTCGGCACACCTTCGAACACGACCTGGGTCGCGCCCGCCGCAAGCGGGCCGTAGGCGATATAGGTGTGGCCGGTGATCCAGCCGATGTCGGCCGTGCACCAGAATACGTCGGAGGACTTGATGTCGAAGGTCCACTTCATCGTCAGCATCGCCCACAGCAGATAGCCACCGCATGCATGCTGCACCCCTTTGGGCTTGCCGGTAGAACCTGACGTGTAGAGGATGAACAGCGGATGCTCAGCTCCGACCCATTCCGGCGCGCAGGTGATGGGCTGATCGACGATCAGCGTATCCAGCCAGCGGTCACGTCCCGGGACGAGATCGATGCTGGCGCCGGTGCGCCTGTAAACGATAACGTTGTTGATAGTGTCGCAACCACCCAGGTCCATGGCTTCGTCGACGATCGACTTCAACGGCAGATGCTTGCCGCCGCGCACCTGCTCGTCGGCCGTGATCACCGCCACCGCGCCGGCATCAATAATCCGTTCGCGCAGGGACTTGGCAGAGAAGCCGGCGAAGACCACGGAATGCACCGCACCGATGCGCGCACAAGCCTGCATGGCGGCGATACCTTCGATGGACATCGGCATGTAGATGACCACGCGATCACCCCGCCCTACGCCAAGCGCCCGCAAGCCGTTGGCAAGCTGACAGACCCTTGCGTGAAGCTGCGCATACGTGATCCGCGTAACATGGCCGTCGTCGGCCTCAAAGACGATCGCTGTCTTCTCGGCATTGCCGTTCAACAGATTGCGGTCGAGGCAATTGTACGAAACGTTAAGCTCGCCATCCTCGAACCAACGGTAGAACGGAGCTTGCTCCTCGTTCAGCGTCCTGGTGAACGCCTTATGCCAGCTGATGAGGTCGCGCGCATGCCGGGCCCAGAAGCCTTCGTAATCTTCTTCGGCTGCAGCGCACATCGCCCGGTAGCCTTCCATGCCGGAAATGTTCGCGTTGTTGACAAACTGCACGGACGGATTGAATAGCTCGGGTTCCCGTTTCATGGGCGCGATGTCGGACATGGCTACTTCTCTGAGCGTTTAGAAAATTATCAACCGATGATCCAGCGGGCTGGTATCACCGGTGGCGATGTCTGAAGGGCATCATGGCGACGAAGGAATCGGCATAGCCCACGACAGTGATGGCTGTCGGCTACGGCGGTACGTACTTTGTATTTCCTCGCCATGAACAGCGAGAGCAGGCTCGCGATCCGGATACAGTATCGCATCGCAGCGCTGGCAGAAGCTGCCGAATACGCTTTGAACTTGCAATTTCCGGTGTTTTCTCGCCCGCAGTTGGAGGCCTGACGCTGCGCCGCTGTGGCTGACACGATGCGGAAGCCGGCGGCCAACGCGAAGCCGTCCCGGGACGGACGGCGCTCCAAACCTGGAAACTCTGAAGCCGAACGGAGTTGTATCAAGAACCCGGAGATGCCCCGGGTCTGCACTAACGGACTTAAGCTCAGAACTTGTGGCGGATGCCAACGACAGCGCCAAACTGGTTTGCACCCGGCTGCACGGCTTCGCTGCTCGCACCCAACTGGTCATTGAACCCGTTCACCCCCAGATTCGACTTGCCGCGGTTCAGTGCGTATGAAACCGTCGTGTAAAGATCCGTGCGCTTCGACAGTGCATAGTCAACCAGCGCAACGAACTGCCACGGATTGCCGGCGTTCGACTGACGCAGGTTCTGGTAGTACGCGGAGCCACTGACCGACAGCGCCGGCGATACCTGATAGCCAACGCCGACCCAACCGAGGTTCGACAATGTGTTGGTCAGCGCAACACCAGGCAGGGTGGCACCGTTGAACGCGTGGGCATATCGGTAGCCGCCGTAGAGCTTGGCAGGACCGAAGGTGTATGTCCCGGCGACTGCGGCCCGTCTGATCAGACTATTGGTCGAAAGAGCCGTGGCTGCCGACCGGTTCGACTGGTCGTAAATGGCGCCAACGGCGAATCCGCCCGCAGCATAGTTCACAGCGAACGAGTATTCACGCCCGTTGGTGAAATTGCCCGCGACCTCCTGGTTGTTATTGTTGAAGCTATACAGGCCAGTCACGCTCAGGCCGCCGAACGTCCCCATATACTTGGCGGAGTTGTCGGCGCGCGCCCCGCCCATGAACGGGTCTTGTGCACCGATGGAATAGCGGCTCGCGATCGCCATCGGGTCATAGGTAACGCCAAAGTCATAGAACGGCGTCGTGTGCCGGCCCAGGGTGAGCTGTCCCCACTGGTTCTGCAGACCGACGTAGGCGCCGCGACCAAAGAGACGGCCACCCTGCGCCGAGGTGCCGGTATCCAGGTTGAAGCCGCTTTCCAGCAGGAAGATGCCCTTCATGCCGCCACCCAGGTCTTCTACGCCGCGCAGTCCCCAGCGCGATCCGGACTGGTTGCCAGATTGCAGGGCCCAGAGATTGTTTCCCTGGGCACCGGCCGGTACGGTACCCGTCGAAGCAACGGCCTTGTTCAGGTATTCAATACCCACATCCGCAACACCGTACAACGTTACGTTCGATTGCGCATACGCGCTGGGGACCACCAGCAAGGCGACTGCAAGGGCCRACAGATTGATTTTCATGAAATGATTTCCTCGAAGAACAGTAAGTATCCAATTCGTATCGGTTCGAATTGGGGCGACTCGGATTCTGCATCTGTTTTTTGATAATTAACAATCCGTAGTTTGACCATCAGTGTTGCTATTTAATCTAAAGCTTCTTTTAGGCAACCGCCTATATCCGTCAGGCAAGTATCGGCTTAGGATGTGCGGTAGCTCTGCTGTCTCGTGTATGTTCATCAGCATATATCGACACTTTCCATGGCTTTGCAGTAGAGCCCGTACGGGGCTGCTCTTGGGCAGCCCCATTTTTTTCACACTACGGTTGCTAGCGCACCGCTTGTAGTCAGGACTCGATCACCGCGTGCCTGTCCTTGACAAGGTACATGGCCAGTTCAATTTCATTTCGCAGCCCAAGCTTGCTCATGGCCGAGCACTTCTGGACACTGATCGTCTTGACGCTGCGCTGGAATTTCCGTGCAATCTCCTGAAGCGGATAGCCTTGCGCCAGGAGACGAATTACCTCGCGTTCGCGTGGGCTAAGACGATCGTCGCACCGGTCTTCGCAAAGGTGGGGCGGTGCAATCAACAACCTCTCCGTGGCGGGGTCGATGTACTTGGAACCTGAGCGGACGGCTTGACATGCATCCGCCACGAACTGCAGATCCATTGATTTTGCGACAAACGCGTGGGCACCTTTCGCCAGCAATTGACGAACCAGGCCGTTTGGACGCGCCCCGGAGAAGACCACGATCTTCACCTTGGGGTACATCCGGCGTAGTCGCTCTATCAGGCGTAACCCGTCGATCTCTCCACCATAGTCATAGCCGATGATGACGATATCCGGCAGTAGCAATGCATGCTTCCTGAGTTCCAACAGGAGCCCATTGACGCTATCCGCGATGGCCATGACGTCAATGCCTTGACGTGCCATGTACGGCGCCAGTCCGGCGAGCACCACGGGATGATCGTCGGCAATCACAGCGGTAGTTTTGGTGGTCATCGCCTGGAAGCAGAATAGAGCCGCACAATCTTTAAGTACCCTTTCACACGGTCGACAAGACCGCTGAGCGGCTCGCCACGGCGCAGATTGTCCAGGACCGCCAGGGCTGCCGTGTCGTCTACATCGTGCGGATTCGTGGCGTATGTCATTGCAGTGGTGGCAGCGCCGGGCGAAAAGGGGAAATCATGATGCGATGAACACGCGAGCATCTGATAGGAAAAAATTACTGCATCCGGGCTCGCACCAAGATGACGCACTCCTAGGGTAAATCCCGACCGATATTGCGGTGCACATGCACGCGCGCTGAGCGCAYGGCATGCAATGCCAAATGGGACACATGAAACCGCAGCTATTACTGTCATGGCCCGGATTACCCCACTAATTGCTTGAGCGCACATGCTTCAATGTCGCATCCCACAAAGACCCTGGCCCCCGTTCCAGGAGTCATTGCCATGTCAGAGAAGAAGCCGTTCGAGAGCTTTATCGGCCCAGACGAATCAACCCGGATCATGAGCGCCCTGCACCACCGTTTTTCGAAATCTTTCAGCGCGAGGCGTTCCATACCGCAGCGGAAGCAGATCCAGGGCTTTTGCCAGATCCCACCGGGCGTCTGATGGGTGATTCGCCAGTCGATCACGTGCGACTCGCGGCCTGATTTACAAACTAAGAAAGGAGACACCATGAACCTGTTCATCTTGCGTCTGCTGGCGCGGCGCATCGGTCTGGCGCTGATCTCGCTACTGGCCGTCTCGGCCATCGTCTTCGCCATCACCGCGGTATTGCCCGGCGATGCCGCGCAGGAACAGCTCGGCCAGGACGCCTATTGCCCGGCGATGCCGCGCAGGAACAGCTCGGCCAGGACGCC
>NZ_JBFTND010000124.1:0-21309 GCF_056397305.1 Cupriavidus sp. 05N40 | reverse complement strand
GTACAGTTGTACGGCGCCCGCCCCCCAGCCGTCGCGCGGCTCCACCCACAGGCTGGGGCGCCGCTCGTAGTGCACGCCGTCCTGGTAGTGGTCGAAATTGCGGTCGCGCTGCAGCAGGCCGAACCCGCGCGGGTTGTCGTCGCCGAAGCTAGACGCCATGGTGCGCGGCGGATTGTTGAGCGGGCGCCAGATATGCTCGCCGGCGCCGTTCCAGATCGCCAGGCCATCGGAGTCGTGCACCTCGGGGCGCCAGTCCACGGCGGTGCCCTTGCTGGCTTCGGTAAACCAGCACATGGAGGTCAGCGGGGTCAGGCCAAGTCGTGCCACGTCCTTGCGCAGGAACAGCGCGCAGTCGATATCCATCAGTACGCCTTTGCCGCGCTGCATGGCGAAGCGGTAGGCGCCGCACACGCTGGGCCCGTCGAGCAGGGCGTATACCGTCGCGGTGTCCGCATTGCCTGACGGCGGCTCGAAGAAAAAATGCGTAAAGCCGGGGAATTCCTCCGGCTTGCCGGTCTCCGCCACGTCGATGGCGATGCCGCGCGCGGACAGGCCGTACTGGTAAAGCTCGCCAATGGCACGGAAGTACGAAGCGCCCAGGAATGCCACCCAGTCGTTCTTTTTCCAGTCCAGCTTCTTCTGGTCGCCGAGGCGGCTTTCCTGGAGCCGGAAGCCGGCAAAGCCACTGCCGCGCGGCAGCTTGCGCGCGGGACTGTCGGCCGGCATGTCGAAATACGACTCGTCATAGACGATTTCGCGCGCGGCAGGCACGCCCTTGGCGCTGTCGATCACATGCATGCGCACCGGCTGGCGAAAGAAGGTGCCGAGGTGGAAGAACGTGACCGGGAACTGGCCCGGGCCGTCCGCGAACAGGGCGTCATCGGGCTTGAAGCGGATCTTGCCGTGGGCTTCGTAGTCGATCTTGCCAAGGATTTCCGCTGGCGCCGTGGCGGGCGGGGCGTATGGCTTGCCCGCCATGGTGCGGGCACGTTCTATCAAGGTATCGAAGCTGAAGGGGCGGGCGTCGCCCAGCTTGATCCGGCCGGCAGCCAGGACGGAGGGCGTGACCCCGAGGGCCGCGAGCGCGGCGGAAGCGGTGGCGGAAACGAGCAGGCTGCGGCGATTCATCATCGAAGGCGGGTCGTCCTTGGCGCAGTGATACCGAATGGGCAGAACAATGAAAGACGCGGCAAAAAGTGGAAAGTTCGGAAAACGGTATCGGCAAGTGATCCCAGGTCATCGTCTCGTCGTGGATTCTCCGCGGTGATGCGACAAAGATGCGATGAAGTGTAGGCGGTGTGATCCGTGCGGGACGCCTGCATCGCCCGTGCACTGACGATCGCGCTTGGGCAAGCATGCGGATAGAGGTTGACTCTCGCTCTGTGGAATGTAGTATGTGATATATCAAAAGATCCATCCATCAGACAGCAGGAGACGACAGCATGAAAATCTGTATCTATGGCGCCGGCGCGATCGGGGGATACCTTGGGGTGCAGCTTGCACTGGCCGGGGCGGAGGTGAGCCTGGTGGCGCGCGGTGCGCACCTGGCAGCCATGAAGGCAGACGGATTGCGCCTGCAGATCGAAGGCGAGGAGAGGGTGGCACGGGTCCGCTGCACCAGCGACCCGGCCGAACTGGGCCCGCAGGATTACGTGTTCATCACGCTCAAGGCCCACTCGGTGCCAGGCGTGGTCGATCTGATGCAGCCCTTGCTCGGGCCCGGGACCGCGGTGGTGACCGGTGTCAACGGCATACCCTACTGGTATTTCCATCGGCACGGCGGCCCGCTGGCCGGCACGACGCTGGAGAGCGTCGATCCCGGCGCTCGCCAGTGGCGCGGGCTGGGGCCCGAACGTGCCATCGGCTGCGTCCTTTACCCAGCGGCGGAAATCGTCGAGCCCGGCGTGATCCGCCATGTCTATGGCAAGAAATTCCCGCTCGGCGAGCCGGACGGGAACAAGTCGGCGCGGGTGGCGCATCTGAGCGAAATGATGGTGGCCGCCGGCCTGGAGGCGCCCGTGCGCGACAACATTCGCGACGAGATCTGGCTCAAGCTGTGGGGCAACCTGTGCTTCAACCCGATCAGCGCGCTGACCCATGCCACGCTGGATGTCATCACGGCCGACCCCGCCACGCGCGCCTTGTCACGCGCCATGATGCTCGAAGCCCAGGGCATCGCGGAGCGTTTCGGCGTGCATTTCCGTGTCGACGTGGAGCGGCGCATCGATGGGGCGGGCGCGGTGGGCGCGCACAAGACATCGATGCTGCAGGACCTGGAAGCAGGGCGCGCCATGGAAATCGATCCGCTGCTCACGGTGGTGCAGGAAATGGGACGGCTGGTGAGTCAGCCGACACCGATGGTCGACACCGTGCTCGGCCTGATCAAGCAGCGCGAGCGCATGGCGCAGGCGGCCTGAGACGGCTTGTGTGGGATGCGCGGGAGGGCGATGGCGACCATGTGATATACCATATACTCAAAACCACCACCCAAATGTTGCCTGATCTATGCCAATTGTGCATTTTTCTATGCATTCCGCGCATGCCGGGCCGCTTTTGGTAAGCTAGGTGGCTAGCCGCCGGCTGCCCCGCGAGGCAGCCGGGGCGCTGGTATCAATTCGAGCCTATCCATGTCCGCGCAAAGCCAATCCGCTGAACAGCCCACCGGGCTGACCCTCTCTCTCCAGCCCATCAATGCTGGCGCCAGCCTGCGGGACCAGGCCTACGCGATGCTGCGACAGGCCATTTCCGATGCCGACATCTATCAGTCGGATGAAGAGATCCGGCTCGACGAGCGGGTCCTGAGCGAGGCGCTCGGCGTGAGCCGTACCCCGATCCGCGAAGCCATGACGCTGCTGGAGCAGGAGGGATTCCTGCGCACCGTGCCGCGGCGCGGCATCTACATCATGCGCAAGACGAAGCGCGAGATCGTGGAGATGATCCAGGTCTGGGCCGCGCTGGAAAGCATGGCCGCGCGGCTGGCCACGCTGCATGCCAGCGACGAGGAGATCGCCAAGCTGCGGCACATGTTCGACAGCTTCCGCGATGGCACGCCGGCCGAGCATATCGAGGAGTACTCCGACGCCAACATTGCCTTTCACCAGGCCATCGTGCAGTTGTCGAAGTCGCAGATCATCATGGACTCGATCAAGAATATCTTCGTCCATGTGCGGGCCATCCGGAAGATGACGATCTCGCAGAGCGACCGGGCCTCGCGCTCCATCGTCGATCACCTGCGCATCATCGAGGCGCTGGAAAAGCGCGACACGGAGCTGGCCGAGAAACTCGTGCGCCAGCACTCGCTCGACCTCGCGGATTACGTCGAGAAGAACTGCGACTTCCTGGACTGAGACCGGGGGGCTTGCCCCGGGCGGCCAGGCGCGCAGGGCGCCTGCCATGAACGACATGGGCGCGGGAACATCCATCGTTCCGCGCCCACGGCCTTTCGCCAGATGGCGGCGCGCTATCTGGCCAGCGCTTGCGCCATCGTCTTGCCCAGCTCGGCCGGCGAGCGCGCCACGCGGATGCCGGCGGCGCGCATGGCGTCGATCTTGGCCTGCGCCGTGCCCGTGCCTCCCGAGATGATCGCGCCCGCATGTCCCATGCGGCGCCCGGGCGGGGCGGTGGTGCCCGCGATGAACCCCACCACCGGCTTGACGCGGCCACCGCTGCGCGCATCCTGCAGGAAGCGTGCGGCTTCCTCCTCGGCCGAGCCGCCGATCTCGCCGATCATGATGATGCCCTCGGTGTCGTCGTCGGCCAGGAACATCTCCAGGCAGTCGATGAAACTCGYGCCGTTGACGGGATCGCCGCCAATGCCGATGCAGGTGCTCTGCCCCAGGCCGGCGGCGGTGGTCTGCGCGACGGCCTCGTAGGTCAGGGTGCCCGAGCGCGATACCACGCCGATCTTGCCGGCGCGGTGGATATGGCCGGGCATGATGCCGATCTTGCACTGCCCCGGCGTGATCACGCCTGGGCAGTTGGGACCGATCAGGCGGCTGCCCGAGCCCGACAGTGAGCGCTTCACGCGCACCATGTCGATCACCGGGATGCCTTCGGTGATGCAGACGATCAGCCCGATGCCTGCGTCCACCGCTTCGAGGATCGCGTCAGCCGCGAAAGGCGGCGGCACGTAGATGACCGAGGCGTCAGCGCCGGTACGGTCCACTGCGGTGGCCACGGTGTCGAACACGGGCAGCCCGAGATGCGTCTCGCCGCCCTTGCCCGGTGTCACGCCGCCAACCATGCGCGTGCCATAGGCCGCCGCCTGTTCGGAGTGGAAGCTGCCTTGCGCGCCAGTGAAGCCCTGGCAGATCACCTTGGTGTCTCGATGGATCAGGACGGCCATGTCATTTCCTCCCGTTGGCGTGGACGGCCTGTACGGCCTGGACGATTTTCTCCGCCGCGTCGGCGAGATGATCCGCCGACACGATGGGCAGGCCCGAGTCATGCAGGATGGCCTTGCCCAGTTCCACATTGGTGCCTTCGAGCCGCACCACCAGCGGCACCGTCAGGTCGATCTCGCGGGCGGCTGCCACCACGCCTTCGGCGATCACGTCGCAGCGCATGATGCCGCCGAAGATATTGACCAGGATGCCCTCGACCTTGGGGTCGTCGAGGATCAGCCGGAAGGCTGCGGTCACGCGCTCGCGCGTGGCACCCCCGCCCACGTCGAGGAAGTTGGCCGGCTCGCCGCCATAGAGCTTGATGATGTCCATGGTGGCCATGGCCAGCCCGGCGCCGTTGACCATGCAGCCGATATTGCCGTCGAGCTTGACGTAGTTCAGCTCGTGGCGCGCAGCCGCGGCTTCGGCCGGGTCCTCCTCGGTCTCGTCGCGCAGCGCCTCGATATCGGGGTGGCGGTAGAGCGCGTTGTCGTCGAAGTTGAACTTGGCGTCGAGCGCGATCACGTCGCCAGCACGTGTGACCACCAGCGGGTTGATCTCCACCACCGAGGCATCGAGTTCGACGAAGGCGCGGTAGGCCGCCAGGATGAAGCGCGAGGCCGCGCTCACCTGCTTGCCGGACAGGCCCAGGCCAAACGCCAGGCGGCGGGCATGGAAGGGCTGGATGCCGGCGGCCGGATCGATCGCCACCTTGAGGATCCTCTCGGGCGTGCGCTCGGCCACTTCCTCGATCTCCATGCCACCCTCGGTGGAGGCCATCACCGTCACGCGGGATGTGGCGCGGTCGATCAGCATGCCCAGGTACAGCGCGCGGGCGATTTCGCAGCCTTCTTCTACATACAGGCGGCGCACCTCGCGCCCGGCTTCGCCGGTCTGCCTGGTGACCAGCACGGCGCCGAGCATCTGCCCGGCCTGCGCCCGCACCGCGTCGACCGACTTGACCACGCGCACGCCGCCCTTGCCGCCGGGATCGTTGCGGAAGTGGCCGGCACCGCGCCCGCCAGCGTGGATCTGGGATTTCACTACCCAGACCGAGCCGCCGAGCTTGCGCGCGGCGCTGGCGGCTTCCTCCGGGGTAAAGGCAACCGCTCCGCGCGGCACGGCCACGTCGAACCGCCGCAGCAGTTCCTTGGCCTGATATTCGTGGATGTTCACAGGTCTCCTCGCTCTGGTTGGGGCGCGAACCGGCGCGGCGCGAGATTGGCTCGCGACGCGATCGCGCTGTGAAATATGGTATGTAATATATCAAAGAGAAACAAGGAAAAGCCTGTCGATGGCGACAACCAACCGGGCGGCAAAACTGGCGGGCCGCGGCTCGTGAGAAACCGGAATCAATCCACGTAGATTCAGCAATTCAGTTCATTTGTGCGCTATTGCCGTCCAAATGCTGCGGCGCGTCGTCGAAATCGAAGGTGTGTCCACCAAATTTCTCTTGAGCTTCGTTGATATATCACATACCGTATGTCATCAAGATCCGACGAAAAGGATCGAGCGCATCGCAGGCCGGGAGCACAACGCCCGGCCAGGCAGAGGCAGCAAGGCGGTAACAGGCGAGAGGGTGTCGTGACAGGGCGCAGCCGGCAGGCGTCCCGCGTCACAGCCAGTCGCATTCAAGTCAACGAGGAGACCAAGACATGTCTGCAGTCGTATCCACGCGGCCCGAGACCACCACGGCCGAAGACACCCTGAAGCAGAAGACCCGCGACGCCGGCGTGATTTCCGGCGGTCACCTGGTGGCGCGGGCACTGAAGAACGAAGGCGTCGACACGATCTTCACCTTGTGCGGCGGCCACATCATCGATATCTATGACGGCTGCGTGGACGAAGGCATCCGCATCATCGACGTGCGCCACGAACAGGTGGCCGCGCATGCCGCCGACGGCTATGCGCGCCAGACCGGCAAGCTGGGCTGCGTGGTGACTACCGCGGGCCCGGGCTGCACCAACGCCGTAACCGGCGTGGCCACGGCGTTCCGCTCGGAGAGCCCGATCATCCATATCGGCGGGCAGGGCGCCTTGTCGCAGCACAAGATGGGCTCGCTGCAAGACTTGCCCCATGTGGACATGATGGCGCCGATCACCAAGTTCGCCGCCTCCATCCCGAGCACGGAGCGCGTGGCGGACATGATCTCCATGGCCGCGCGCGAATGCTTCAACGGCGCGCCGGGGCCGGCCTACCTGGAAATCCCGCGCGACGTGCTGGACCGTGAAGTCGACCTGGCGCGCGCCGTGATCCCGCGGCCGGGCCACTATCGCGCCTCCACGAAGTCGATCGGCGACCCAAGGGACATCGAGCGGCTGGCCGACATCCTGGTGAACGCGGAGCGTCCTGCGATCCTCTACGGCCAGCAGGTCTGGACCGCGCGCGGCCACGAGGAAGCGATCGCGCTGCTCAAGGGCCTGGATATCCCCGGCTATTTCAACGGCGCCAGCCGGGGCCTGCTGCCACCGGGCGATCCGCACCACTTCGACCGCACGCGCACGCAGGCTTTCGCCAATGCGGACGTGCTCATCATCGTGGGCACGCCGTTCGACTTCCGCATGGGCTACGGCAAGCGCATCAGCCGCGAGCTGACGCTGGTGCAGATCGACATGGACTACCGCACGGTGGGCAAGAACCGAGAGATCGACCTCGGCCTGGTGGGCGACCCCGGCGCCATCCTCGGCGCAGTGCTGCAGGCCGCCAGCGGGCGCATCAAGAACGACAAGCGCCAGGCTCGCCAGAAATGGATGGGCCAGCTGACCGAAGCCGAGGCCGTGGCTACCGAGAAGCTGATGCCGCTGTTCCGCTCGGAGAACTCGCCGATCCATCCCTATCGCGTGGCCTATGAACTGAACGAGTTCCTGTCCGACGACACTGTCTATATCGGTGACGGTGGCGACGTGGTGACCATCTCCGCGCAGGCAGTGCGCCCGCGCCGGCCCGGCCAGTGGATGGATCCCGGCGCGCTCGGTTCGCTCGGCGTGGGCACCGGATTCGCCATCGCCGCGGGGCTGGCCAACCCCAGCAAGGAGATCCTCTGCTTCTACGGCGATGGCTCCTTCGGCATGACTGCATTCGACATGGAGACCGCCAACCGCTTCGGTGTGCCCTACCTGGCGGTGATCGGCAACAACTCGGCGATGAACCAGATCCGCTACGGCCAGCTGGCCAAGTACGGCGAAGAGCGCGGCAACGTGGGCAACCTGCTGTCGGACGTGCCGTTCTCGAAGTTCGCCGAGATGCTGGGCGGCTACGGCGAGGAAGTGCGGGAGGCCAGCGCCATTGCAGGCGCGCTGCAACGCGGGCGCGAGGCGGTGCAGCGCACCGGCAAGTCCGCCGTGATCAATATCTGGGTGGACCCGCGCGAGTACGCGCCGGGCACCAAGAACCAGACCATGTACAAGTAACCAGGCGGCGAGGAGACAATGATGGACAAGGCACTGGACGGTGTGCGGATCCTGGACATGACGCATGTGCAGGCCGGCCCTTCGGCCACCCAGCTGATGGCGTGGCTGGGGGCCGATGTGATCAAGGTGGAGTTGCCCGGGCGCGGCGACATCACGCGCAGCCAGCTGCGCGATGTGCCCAATGCGGACAGCTTGTACTTCACCATGCTCAATTCCAACAAGCGCAGCCTGACGCTGAATATGAAGACGCCGGAAGGCAAGGCGTTGCTGGAGGACCTGGTGCAGCGCTGCGACGTGCTGGTGGAAAATTTCGGCCCCGGCGTGCTGGACCGCGCGGGCTTCGACTGGGACCGCCTGCAGACGCTCAACCCGCGCCTGATCTACGCTTCGATCAAGGGCTTCGGGCCGGGGCCATACGCTGACTGCAAGGCCTACGAGAACGTGGCGCAATGCATGGGCGGTTCGGCCAGCACCACCGGCGCCGCGGAAGGCGCGCCGACGGTGACCGGTGCCCAGATCGGCGATTCCGGCACCGGCATCCACTGCGTGGTCGGCATCCTGGCGGCATTGCTGCAGCGCGAGCATTCGGGGCGCGGCCAGCGCGTGGAAGTGGCGATGCAGGATTCGGTGCTCAACCTGTGCCGGGTCAAGCTGCGCGACCAGCAGCGCCTGGCCGCCGGGCCGATGCGCGAGTATCCAAACCAGGAGTTCGGTGACTTCGTGCCGCGCGCGGGCAATGCGTCGGGTGGCGGGCAGCCGGGCGCGGCCTTGCGTTGCGCGCCGGGCGGCGCCAACGATTACGTCTACGTGATCGTGCAGCCGCAAGGCTGGGAGCCGCTGATGCGCCTGTGCGGCCGCGAAGATCTCATCACGCACGCGCAGTTCGCCACGCCGGAGGCCCGCCTCAAATGCCTGGACGAATGCTTCTCCATCATCGAGAAATGGACGCGCACGCGTACCAAGTTCGAAGTGATGGACGCGCTCAATGAGCTCGACGTGCCGTGCGGGCCGATCCTTTCGATGAAGGATCTGATCGAGGACAAGTCGATGTACGAGCGCGGCTACCTGGTCGAGCYGGACCACCCGGAGCGCGGCCAGTACGTGCAGCTCGGCTGCCCCATCACGCTGTCGGCCTCGCCCGTCACGGTGGAGCGCTCGCCCTTGCTGGGCGAGCACACCGAGGAGATCCTCGACTGGCTGGGCCGCACGCCCACGCAGATCGAAGCCCTGCGCGCAGCCGGCGCGGTCTGAGCAGACGAGTCTCGGTTACTTCCCCGCAGTAGATCCGCAAGCCGCCCGCCCTCGCGTCGACCGCGAGGGCGCGGGGCGGTGCATCCCGATGCAAACCATGAACAGTTGGAGACCTGACATGGCACACGACAAAGACGCGGTGCGGAAGATTCTCGCCGCTGTGAAACAAGAGGGGCGTGACGCATTGACGGCGCCTGAAGGCAAGCTGGTGTGCGACGCCTATGGCATTGCCGTGCCCGGCGAAGGCGTGGCGAAGACACCCACCGGCGCGGTGGAGCTGGCGGCGAAGATGGGCTATCCGGTGGTGCTGAAGATCGTCTCGCCGGACATCCTGCACAAGACCGAGGCGGGCGGCGTGCTGGTCGGCCTGAAGGATGCCGCCGAAGTCGAGAACGGCTACCTGCGCATTGTCGAGAACGCGCACAAGTACAACGCGCAGGCCAATATCGTGGGCGTACAGGTGCAGCAGATGATCACCGGCGGGCAGGAGGTCATCATCGGCGCCGTCACCGATCCTTCCTTCGGCAAGCTGGTGGCCTTCGGCCTGGGCGGCGTGCTGGTGGAGGTGCTCAAGGACATCACCTTCCGCCTGGCGCCGGCCAGCGAGGAAGAAGCGTTGTCGATGCTTGACGGCATCGCCGCGGCCGAGGTGCTCAGAGGCGTGCGCGGCGCCGAGCCGGCCAACCGCGAGGCGCTGGCCGGCATGATCCGGCGTGTGTCCGAGCTGGTGAACGATTTCCCCGAGATCGCCGAACTCGACCTCAACCCGGTGTTCGCCAGCAAGGACGGCGCCATCGCCGCCGACGTGCGCATCGTGGTCGATTTCGCGCCGCAGCCGCAACGCTACCGGCCGGGCCAGGACGAGATCGTGCAGCAGATGAACCGGATCATGCGGCCCGATGCCGTGGCGGTGATCGGTGCCTCCGCCGAGGACGGCAAGATTGGCAACTCGGTGATGAAGAACCTGATCAACGGCGGCTACCAGGGCAAGATCTACCCGATCCATCCCAAGGGCGGCGAGATCATGGGCATGACCGCCTACAAGAGCGTGCTCGATGTGCCGGGCGAGGTGGACGTGGCGGTGTTCGCCATTCCCGCCAAGCTGGTGGCAGGCGCGCTTGAGGAAGTGGGCCGCAAGCAGATCCCCGGCGCGGTGCTGATTCCGTCCGGCTTTGCCGAGACCGGCAACGTGGACGGCCAGGAAGAGATCGTGGCCATTGCGCGCAAGCACGGCATCCGCCTGATGGGGCCCAATATCTACGGCTTCTACTACACGCCGAAGAATCTCTGCGCGACCTTCTGCACGCCATACGACGTCAAGGGCAAGGCGGCGCTGTCGTCGCAGTCGGGCGGCATCGGCATGGCCATCATCGGCTTCTCGCGCTCGGCCAAGATGGGCGTGTCCGCCATCGTCGGACTGGGCAACAAGTCCGATATCGACGAAGACGACCTGCTGACCTTCTTCGAGCAGGACGAGCACACCGAGATCATCGCCCAGCATTGCGAGGACCTGAAGGACGGCCGCGCCTTCGCCGAGGCCGCGCGCCGGGTCTCGAGGAAAAAGCCGGTGGTGGTGCTCAAGGCCGGGCGCACCAGCCTGGGCGCGCGCGCCGCCAGCTCGCACACCGGCGCCCTGGCCGGCAACGACAAGATCTACGAGGACGTGTTCAAGCAGTGCGGCGTGATTCGCGCCCGCTCGCTGCGCGATCTGCTGGAGTACGCGCGCGGCATTCCCAAGCTGCCCGTGCCCAAGGGCGAGAACGTGGTGATCATCACGGGCGCCGGCGGCTCCGGCGTGCTGTTGTCGGATGCCTGCGTGGACAACAACTTGTCCCTGATGACCATGCCGGACGACCTCGACGCGGCGTTCCGCAAGTTCATCCCGCCGTTCGGCGCGGCCGGCAACCCGGTCGACATCACCGGCGGCGAGCCGCCTTCCACCTACAAGAACACGCTGCGCCTGGGCATGGAAGACCCGCGCATCCACGCCATCATCCTCGGCTACTGGCACACCATCATCACGCCGCCGATGGTGTTCGCCAAGCTGGTGGTGGAGGTGAAGCAAGAGATGGCGGCGCGCGGCATCGAGAAGCCCATCGTGGCCTCGCTGGCCGGCGACGTGCAGGTGGAGGAGGCCGCAGAGTACCTGTACGAACACGGCGTGCCAGCCTATGCCTACTCGACCGAGATCCCCGTTGCGGTGCTGGGCGCCAAATACAAGTGGGCGCGCGGGGCGGGGAAGATCTGAATCATCGACCCAGGGGAGAGGGGCGCGCGCCGAGCGGGCCCTGACGACGACAACGCGGCACAAAGGCGGGCAGCGGCGGGGAGCCGCGCCCGCCGGAGGAGTTTTCCGTGCAGACTTGGATCCGCTTCCAGACAGGCGATGGCGAGACCGGCTTCGGACGCATCGAGGGCGATCGCGTGGCCGAATACGATGGCCCCGGCTTTGCGAACCCGCGCCCCACCGGCGCCATGCTGGCGCGCGAAGGCCTGCGCCTGCTCAGCCCGTGCGAGCCGGGCAAGGTGGTGGCGCTGTGGAACAACTTCCACGCATTGGCGCGCAAGCTGGACAAGCCCGTGCCAGGGCACCCGCTGTTCCTGATCAAGCCGGCAAGTTCGCTGGCCGGTCCTGGCGACGCCATCCTGCGGCCGCGCAGCTACGCGGGCAAGATCGTGTACGAAGGCGAACTCGGCATCGTGATCGGCCGGCGCTGCCGCAACGTGGCGCCGGAAGAGGCCGCGACGCATATCTTCGGCTATACCGTGGTCAACGATGTCACCGCGGCGGAGCTGATCGGCGCAGACCCGAATTTCCCGCAGTGGTGCCGCGCCAAGGGTTTCGATACCTTTGGCTGCATCGGCCCGGCCATCGTCACGGAACTGGACTGGCGCGCGGCGCGCGTGATCACGCGGCTGGACGGGGCGGAGCGGCAGAACTATCCGCTTTCCGACCTGGTCTTCTCGCCGGAGCAGCAGGTCAGCCTGATTTCGCAGGACCTTACGCTCATGCCCGGCGACGTGATTGCCTGCGGCACCTCGCTCGGCGTAGGTTCGATGAAGGACGGGGCCGTGGTCGAGGTCAGCATCGACGGCATCGGCGCGCTGGTCAACCACATGCGCGGCTAGGCCGGTGGCCCGCCGGGCCGCGGCGTGGCTGTGCGCGCGCCCGGCTCCGGCATGCCTACAGTGGCAGGCTCATCAGCAGTGTCAGCGCGGAAGTATCGCGCAGGCCTGCCCGCGCGGGCAGGCGGCGCAGCCTGGCCAGCACCGTGCCGCATGCCTCGCCGAGGTGGTTGGTGACGTTCAGGCGCGCCAGCACGCGCGTGGCCAGGCGCAGCGTGACGGGCACTTGCCGGCGGCAGAACGCCACTTTGCGCACATAGCCGTCCACCTCCCACAGCCACGTGGTATTGGCGGGGAAATAGGCAATGTCGCCAGGCTGCAGCATATGGACGCGCCCGCCCGGGCTGGTCACCTTGACCTTGCCCTCCAGGATCAGCACGGTTTCCTCCCAGCCGTAGTGCCACTGAAAGGCGCCGCCGGTGCATTCCCAGAGGCTGGTGCTGGCCATGCCGTCGATCGAGCGCGAGTGCGTGGCGGCACGCGACTGCGGCTCGCCGGCACGGATCCAGGCGGCCTCGATGGGGCAGGTCTGCAGCGGCAGGTCGCGCGTACTGGCGAAGGCGCCTTCGCGGCGTTCCGCGAGCGTGGCAGGCGCACCGCTTCCGCGTACCGAATGCGAGGGCTCCATGGCCGCCTCCCATTGTTTCGACAGGTAGGTCGACATTAGCGGGCCACGCACGCAGGCTAAGTGCGCCAGCGCACTATCGGAGCGATTCGGGGGGGCGGTGCCAGGGGGGAGCGAAGCGCCGGCGGGCGGCGCTTCGCGGTGGCCCGGCTCAGTTGGCCTGGCTCGCCATGGCGCGCAGGTAGTCGCATTTCTTGTCGAAGATCAGCCGGCTGAGGAATTCGGCATCGTAGGCCTTGAGCAGGTGCGCATGGTATTGCTCGATATAGCGCGCAATGCGGCTTTGCTCGCATTCGATGCCGCACAGCCAGGCGAACATCTCGCGGTCCCAGCGAAAGCGCAGGCCCAGTTCGGTGAAGGCTGCGTTGTAGGCGGCTAGCTGTCGCTCGTCGAGCGTACTGTCGACCGCGCGGGGCGCGATGGCGGCGTCGGCATGGATGGCGGCGGGGGCTGCGGACTGGATCTGGTTCATGATCGGACTCCTTCGGGCGCTTTGCAGGGGTTGGCCTGAGTCGAAGCTTAGGGTTGTCGATCAATTAACGATAATTAAAGTTAGATCATGAAATCATAATGAATCGTTTATGGATTCGGGATCGATCCGCGCGTCTGTCCACTACGGCTGACGCTGTGGCCTGATCAGCTTCTCCACGCCGGTGATGCGCTGGATCAGGCTGGCGCCTTCTTCCATCAGGAAATGCTTGAAGGCGAGCGCGACCGGCGGCAGGCGCTTGTTCTTGCGGTGTACCACGTACCAGTTGAGCATCACCGGGAAGCCTTCGATATCGAGCACGGCCAGGTTGCCGGTCTGCAGTTCGAGCCCGACGGTGTGGGCGGACAGGAAGGCGATGCCCATGTTCGCGATCACGGCCTGCTTGATGGTTTCGGTGCTCTTGATCTCCATGGCGATGCGCAGGTTGGACAGGCGCCCGGCAAAGCCTTCCTGCATGGAGTTCCAGGTGTCCGAGCCCTTCTCGCGTGCGACGAAGGCCTCGTCGGCCAGTGCCGCCAGCGGGATGTTGCGCTCGCTCACCAGTCGGTGGTTGGGCGCGGCGACGATCACGTAGGGATGGGGCGCGAACGGTTCGCTGATGGTATCCATGCCCTCGGGCGGCCTCACCATCACGGCAAGGTCGGTGAGGTTGCCGGCAAGCTGGTGCAGCAATTCTTCGCGGTTGTGCACCGCAAGATTCAGCGTGACGCCGTCATGGCGCTGCATGAACTGCGCAAGCAGGCGGGGGAAGAAATAGTCGCCTGCGCTGATGACGGCGACGTTGAGCCGTCCGCCGGAGATGCCCTTGAGTTGCGACATGGCATCTTCCGCTTCGCGGAATTGCTGCATGATGCTGCGGCTGTAATTCAGCATCTCGATGCCGGCTGGCGTGAGATAGATCTTCTTGCCCAGCTGCTCGAACAGCGGCAGGCCGACATGCCCCTCCAGCTGCCGCACTTGCGTGGATACGGCGGGCTGGGTCAGGTGCAGCTCCTCGGCGGCGCGCGAGAAGCTCAGGTGCCGGGCAACCGTCTCGAAAACCTTCAGCTGGCGCAGCGTCGCGTTCTTCATGCACTGTTCCGCCCGATGTATAAGGGATCGTTAATGATAATAATAAAAAACTTTATGCTGTGTCGAACTTAGTTTGACCTAGCATCAGTCCACGGATGCACGTGCCGCAATGTCAGGCGCGCTCAATCAGTAGTGACCAAGGGCTCCCCCTAGCAGAGAAGCCTTCCCTTCGCGCCGCAGAGCGCGACAGCACTATGCAGGAGACACGACATGACGCACGACACGACGGCGGCCTCCGCCCACGGCCGCTCCGGCTGGCTTCGCAATCGCTGGTTCCAGTTGGCGATCGGCGTGGTCTGCATGGGGCTGGTGGCCAATCTCCAGTATGGCTGGACACTCTTTGTCGGGCCGATGAACGCCAAGCATCATTGGGGTGAGTCGGCGATCCAGATAGCATTCTCCATTTTCATCGTGACGGAAACCTGGCTGGTCCCGCTGGAAGGCTGGCTGGTCGACAAGCTGGGACCGCGCCCGGTGGTGGCTTGCGGCGCGGTGTGCGCGGGACTGGCATGGGTCATCAATGCCTATGCCACCAGCCTGCCGCAGCTTTACCTGGCGGCAGTGATCGCGGGCATCGGCGCGGGCGGGGTCTACGGCACCTGCGTGGGCAACGCGCTCAAGTGGTTCCCGGACAAGCGCGGCCTTGCCGCCGGCCTGACCGCGGCCGGCTTCGGGGCGGGCTCCGCGCTCACGGTGATTCCCATCGCCAACATGATCCAGCGCTCGGGCTACGAGCATGCCTTCATCACGTTCGGGATCCTGCAGGGTGTCTGCATCCTGCTGATGGCCTTGCTCCTGGTCAAGCCGCGCCCGCCAGCAGGCGCCGTGGCGGCCAGGGCGGTGCTGACCAACCCGATCGAGTTCACGCCGGGGCGCATGGTCAGGACGCCGGTGTTCTGGGTCATCTATGCCTCGTTCGTGGCGGTGGCCGCGGGCGGCATCATGGCCACCGCGCAACTGGGTCCCATCGCGCGCGATTTCGGTTTCGCCTCGATGCCCGTGACGATGCTGGGCTTCACGCTGCCGCTGCTGACCATGACGCTGTCGATCGACAACCTCTGCAACGGGCTGACCCGGCCGCTGTGCGGCTTTATCTCCGATCGGATCGGGCGGGAGAACACCATGTTCTTCATTTTCATCGGCGAGGGGCTGTCGCTGCTCGGGCTGATGCAGTTCGGCCATAACCCGTACTGGTTCATGACGTTCGCCGCGCTGACCTTCCTGTTCTGGGGCGAGATCTTCTCGATCTTCCCGGCGCTRTGCGCCGATACCTTCGGCAGCAAGTTCGCGGCGGCCAATGCCGGCACGCTCTACACCGCAAAGGGCACGGCAGCGATGCTGGTGCCGCTGGCCTCGGTGCTGTCGGCGCGCGGCGGATGGGATGCCGTCTTCACGGTGGCTGCGCTCGTGACCATTGCCGCGGGGCTGTCCGCCAAATTCATACTCGCGCCGATGCGCAGGCGCTTTATCACGGGTCATGCTGGCGATACGGTGCCGGTGGGCGCCGACAGCGCGGCCTGTCTCGCGGGGTTGTCGCCCCGCAAGAGCGAGTAGGGCGCCGTTTCCGGAGAATCGCTGACGCACCAGCCCGGCCCCGGTGGCCGGGCATCGCGCATATAGAAGGGGGCATCATGAATATCTCGCTTCCGCAGCTCAAGGCGTTTGCCGCCGTAGCCCGCCAGAAAAGCTTCACCCGCGCCGCGGCCGAACTCGGGCTCACGCAGTCGGCCATTAGCCGCAGCGTGCGAGAGCTCGAAGACGAGATCGACCAGCGCCTGTTCGACCGCACCACGCGGCAGGTGGAACTGACCGACGCCGGAGAGCATTTGTCGCAGCGCATCTGCCACCTGATCGAGGAGGTCGAGCAGACGCTGCGGGAAAGCCAGGGCACTGGYAGGCCATGCCAGGGCCTGGTGCAGATCGCCTCCGATCCGGTGCTGTCGTCGATGTCGGTGCCGGGCTGGCTGGCGGGCTGCCGCACGGCCTGGCCCGGCATCGGCATCTGCCTGAAGGACCGTTCGCACGACGGCGTGTTGCAAGGCGTGCGTAGCGGCGAGGTGGATTTCGGCATCGCCACCAATCCCGAGGCAGGCGACGATCTCTATTGCGAGGCGCTCTGCGCCGATCCTTTCCATGCCGTGCTGCCGTCCCAGCATCCGCTTGCCGCGCGCGAAGCGATAGGGTGGGGCGATCTCAACGATGCGAACGTGCTGATGCTGGACCAGAGTTCGGGCATCCAGCCGGCGGTGGAGCAGGCCTTCGGCGTGTATCACGTGCGCGCGGGATCGCTGCAGGTGCTCGGCCATTTCGCCGCGATCTTCGGCATGGTGGCGCTGGGACTGGGCATCGGCATCGTACCGTCGCGCGCGCACTCGGCTGGCCTGAGCCCGGCCACGGTGATGCGGCCGTTGCGGCCCCAGGTAACGTCCTCGGTGATGCTGGTGCGGCGCAAGAGCCGGTCGCTCAAGCCGAACGCAGCCGCCATCTGGGATGCGCTGCGCGGCATGGAGTACGAACAGGCGCGGATGGCCCGGGTCGGGTAAGGCGCGGCGGGCCGGTTGCATGCGGGCCGCGCTCGCAAGGGCGCGGCCGACTGCCCGCGGCGGTGTCGCGTAGTTACAAAACTCGACGTGATATATTACATACAGGATATTTACACATAGTGCGATGCAGCATATAATGAAAACTCCTACTCACCATCCATACCGGAGTTTTCTGATGGACAGCGTTCTTCTTCTCGGCCTCGCTCTTGGTTTGCTCACCCTTGGCGTCGGCGTCACCTTCCTGATCGCCACTCGCGTGCCAACCGCCGTGCTGGTGCGCGCGCAGGAGCACGGCCGCTTTGCCGGACTTGGCGCGTCGCAGGAAAAGGCTGGCATTGGCCGCCCGCGTGCCGCTGCCACCGGCATTGGCGCGGAACCGCAACTGGCCCGTGCGTGAGGCTGCCGGCGGGGCAGGGCGGCGGGCCGTTCGGCCTGCGGCCCGAGCCCGCATGGCATCCTCGCCGATGATTGCCAACAGGCCCTCCTGGCCGCTGCATGCTGCGATCCTGTGCAGTATTCCGGGCCAGATGCACGCCGCCCCGATCACATCTCCCTCCCGTACATTGAGAACATCCGGCGCCCTCCTTGCCTGACTTGTTCTAGGGACTTTCCCGGATACCCGGCGACTGCGCCCATCCGCGCCCCTTCCCCCCGCCTTTCCTCGCCTCGCGCCAGGCGCTGCTCCCCCCGTTCCATTGATGCGCCGCGATGACCTAAGTCATTGATCCGTCAGCACCATCGTGCCTGTCGCGCGGCGGCGTTGATGCGTGTCGCGCACCAGTGGGCTTGGCCGCGGGTTTGGGCGCTGCCGGGGCGCATTCGCGACCGTTTTCGGGCCGCCGCCGGGTGGCTGAAAAGCATCTTGACTATATTGATATATCACATACTGTATAGCACTGAAACGACCCCAGGCAGCCGGGAAGCCGCGCCAGAGAAGGGCTCCGGAAAGGAGCGCCCGGACATGGCAGCCGTGAGCGCATCCCGCAAGAGGTGTCAAAAGACATCCTTCCCAAAACAAGGCGGCATGTCCCGCCACCAGGAGGCACACCATGGAACATCAGCAAAACGCGCCCGAGTCACGCTTTGCCTCACCTTGGGTACAGCTTTGTTTTGGCGTGATCTGCATGGCGATGATCGCCAACATGCAGTACGGCTGGACCCTCTTCGTCAATCCGATCGACGACAAGTACCACTGGGGACGTACTGCGATCCAGGTCGCCTTCACGATCTTCGTGGTGACCGAGACCTGGCTGGTGCCGATCGAAGGCTACCTGGTCGACAAATACGGTCCGCGCCCCGTGGTGGTGGGCGGCGGCCTGCTGTGCGCGGTGGCGTGGGCGCTGAATTCAGTCGCTTCGTCGCTGCCGATGCTCTACTTCGCCGCCGCGGTCGGCGGGGTCGGCGCGGGCGCGGTATACGGCACCTGCGTCGGCAATGCGCTCAAGTGGTTTCCCAACCGCCGCGGACTGGCAGCGGGTATTACCGCCGCGGGTTTCGGCGCGGGCTCGGCGCTCACGGTTGTGCCGATCGCCAACATGATCAAGACCAGCGGGTACGAAGCCACCTTCCTGTGGTTCGGACTGGGCCAGGGGCTGATCGTGTTCTTCCTGGGCATGGCCCTCTATCCGCCTTCGGCCAAGGTACTCAGCCAGGTCAAGGACGCAGTCAAGACCGCGACCTATAACGCCTCGCCGCGCCAGGTGCTGTCGTCGCCCATCTTCTGGGTCATGTACGCCATGTTCGTGATGATGGCGGCCGGCGGCCTGATGGCTACGGCGCAGCTCGGGCCCATCGCCAAGGATTTCGGCCTCGACGGCATGCCCGTCTCGTTGCTCGGCCTGACGCTGCCGGCGCTGACCTTCGCGCTCACCATCGACCGCGTGCTCAATGGCCTGACCCGGCCTTTCTTCGGCTGGATCTCGGACAATATCGGTCGTGAGAACACCATGTTCCTGGCCTTCGCGATCGAGGCGGTCGGCATCCTGCTGCTGGCCAGGTACGGGCAGAACCCGGTTGCGTTCGTGGTGCTGACGGGCGTCGTGTTCTTCGCCTGGGGCGAGATCTACAGTCTGTTCCCGGCTACCTGCGGCGACACCTTCGGCCCCAGGTTCGCCGCGACCAATGCCGGCCTGCTATATACGGCGAAGGGCACCGCGGCGCTGCTGGTGCCGTTCTCCAGCGTGATCACCGCCGCCACCGGCGACTGGCACGCCGTGTTCATGCTGGCTTCGGGCATGGCCGGGCTGTCCGCGCTGCTCGCCATGTTCGTGCTCAAGCCGATGCGCGAGGCCCATGCCAGGAAGTACGTGCATGCCAATACCACTGCGCCGATGGGCTACCGGGCTGTGCCGGAAGACCTCACCTGAGCGTGAGCTGCGCCGGAACCTGAAGCCTGGCAAGGACTTTCCTGATTTCGCGGAAAGTCCTTGTTGTATTTTCCGGCTAATCAATGCAGATGATCGGGGCTACCCTGTGCCCATGGCGCATCGATGTGTTCGTCAGCGCCGAACCTGCATGAAGGAGCCCGAAAATGAAAGCTGTTGGCCTGACGCGTTACCTGCCCATCGACAACCCTGAGTCCCTGGTGGACATCGATATCGCCACCCCCGTGCCGGAAGGCCGCGACCTGCTGGTCAAGATCGCGGCCATCGCGGTCAACCCGGTCGACACCAAGGTGCGGGCCCCCAAGGACAAGGTCGAGCCGCAAGCGCGCGTGCTTGGCTGGGACGCCGCCGGCACGGTCGCCGCGGTCGGGCCGGAAGTGACCTTGTTCAAGGCGGGCGACCCGGTCTTCTACGCCGGCAGCATCACGCGCCCCGGTACCAACAGCGAATTCCACCTGGTCGATGAGCGTATCGTCGGGCACAAGCCGGCTTCGCTCGACTTTGCCCACGCCGCGGCCCTGCCGCTGACGGCCATCACGGCCTGGGAGGCGCTGTTCGACCGGCTGGGCGTGTCGCCGCAGGGCGGGCATGCCGGGCGCTCGGTGCTGATCATCGGCGGGGCAGGGGGCGTGGGTTCCATCGGCATCCAGCTGGCCAAGACCCTGGCGGGCCTGACTGTCATCGCCACCGCGTCGCGTCCCGAATCGGCGGCCTGGTGCCGCAAGCTCGGCGCCGACCACACCATCGACCATCGCGGCGACATGGCCGGGCAATTGCGCGGCCTGGGCTTTGCCGACGTCGACTACATCCTCTGCTTCAACGACACTGATCGCCATTTCCCGGCGATGGCTACCGTGATCGCGCCCCAGGGCAAGATCTGCTCGATCGTGGAGAATGCCAGCGCGCTGCCGGTCGGCGACCTGAAGAGCAAGAGCGCGACCTTCGTCTGGGAGTTCATGTTCACCCGCTCGATGTTCGGCACGCCGGACATGATCGAGCAGCATCGCCTGCTCAATGAAGTGGCGCGCCTGATCGACGCCGGGCGTCTGCAGACCACGCTGGGGGAAAACCTCGGGCGCATCGATGCGGCAAACCTGCGGCGCGCGCATGCCATGCTCGAGGGCGGTCAGACGATCGGAAAGCTGGTGCTGGAAGGGTTTTGAGGCGGGCAGGCGGGCCTTGGCCCGTCTGCGTGATGCCGCCTCGCATCCTGTTGTGCGGGGCGCTAACGGAATGATATGCAATTAACGGCCAGACGTTCCGACCATCCTTCCGCTCGGGGTACGTGGCAATGCCACGCACCCCGTCTTGCCTGGCAAGGTCTGGAGGCGTGTGCCGCGGCTGGCCCCCGGTGCAGGCGACAATGACCGGGAGGCAGCATCAGCATCGGAACCGTACTAGGCGTGAGCCTCGGCAGGGGCGGCGCGGGATGGGGCGACAGGGCGCGCCGGGGCACCGGCACTGCTCACAAACGCCACCGCGCGCGCAATCACTGCCGCATCCTGCAGCACGCGCCGGTGTCCAAGCCCGTCGGTCGTCATCAGGCTTGCGCCCGGCCAGGCGCCGGCGATGGCTGCGCCGTTTTCCCAGTCGACTTCCTTGTCTTGCCGGTCATGGATGACCAGCGCCGGCGGTACCGGCCGCGTATGCCCGAGCGCGGGCACGTTGAAGGCCGACCAGGGCATGCCCAGCCAGCGCTCGCTGTTCTGCTGCATGCGGTCCAGCACCTGCGGGGCGATGCCAAGCCGCCAGGCGAGCGCGGCCGCGGCGCTGCGCATGTCGGCCGGCGGACCGATCATCACGGCGGCCTCGAGGTGGAGGCCTTCGCGCACGGCCAGCGCCAGCGCGGCGCTGCCGAGCGAGTGCGCAATGGCTGCATGGATGGGGCCGGCATGCCAGGCCGTGGCCAGCAAGGCGCGCGACATTTCCACCACCGAACTTTGCGCGGGACCACGCGCACCCGCATCGGAGGCGCCGTGGGAAAGGGCATCGAAAGCCACCACGCGCATGCCCGCGGCCAGCAGGGG
>NZ_JBFTND010000123.1:0-21469 GCF_056397305.1 Cupriavidus sp. 05N40 | reverse complement strand
CACGTACACCAGCACCAGCAGGATGGCCAGGAATTCGGCCTTCAGCAGCATCCAGATCGCGGCGGCCGTAAAGAACGACAGCACGAGGAACAGTGCGGAGTGCACGGGGTTCTTCGCGGTGATGACTTTCAGTGCGGAGAGCACCAGCACCAGCGCAAAGACGTAGAAGATGGTGGTCGTGAGTTCCATGGTCCCTGTCGGATCCTCTTTGAGCCTTCCGGCACAAGCCACCTCTGGTGGCCTGGCCTTGCGGCATCCTTTTCGTTGGCCCCGCAAGGGGCCCGATTCACATTGCATTGGCAGCGCCGGCCAGACTCGGCCGGCGCGCCCGGTCTTGCGCCGCCTTAGCGGTACTTGGCGTCCGCAGCCTTGGCCGCGGCGATCTGCGGTTCGTAGCGGTCGCCCACGGCCAGCAGCATGTCCTTGGTGAAATACAGGTCGCCGCGCTTCTCGCCGTGGTATTCGAGGATATGCGTCTCGACGATGGCGTCGACCGGGCAGGCCTCTTCGCAGAAGCCGCAGAAAATGCACTTGGTCAGGTCGATGTCGTAGCGCGTGGTGCGGCGGGTGCCGTCGGCGCGCGCGTCCGACTCGATGGTGATGGCCATCGCCGGGCAGACCGCCTCGCACAGTTTGCAGGCGATGCAGCGCTCTTCGCCGTTGGGGTAACGGCGCAGCGCGTGCAKGCCACGGAAACGCGGCGAGATCGGCGTCTTCTCTTCGGGGAACTGGACCGTGATCTTGCGGGCGAAGAGATAACGCCCGGTCAGAGCCATGCCCTTGAAGAGTTCCTTCAGGAGCAGGCTGTTGAAGAAGTCCTTGATGGCGAGCAGCATGACGATTGCTTCCTAATAATTCCACAGGGCGCCGCCTGGCATGGAGGCGCCCCTGCTTTGGCCGTTCAGTGCCAGATATTCCACGGCGACCGGATCCAGATCGCGACGATGATCAGCCAGCCGACCGTGAGCGGAATGAAGATCTTCCAGCCCAGGCGCATGATCTGGTCGTAGCGGTAGCGCGGGAACGAGGCGCGCAGCCAGATAAAGACCGACAGGAGCAAAAATACCTTGATCAGCAGCCAGAAGAAGCCCGGGATCGCATTGGTGATGAAGCTCGAGAACGGCGGTGCCCAGCCTCCCAGGAACATCAGCGCGGTCATCGTGGAGATGACGATCATGTTGATGTACTCGGCCAGGAAGAACAGCGCGAACGCCATGCCCGAATATTCGATCATGTGGCCGGCCACGATTTCCGACTCGCCTTCCACCACGTCGAACGGGTGGCGGTTGGTTTCGGCCACGCCGGAGATGAAGTACACCCCGAACATCGGCAGCAGCGGCAGCCAGTTCCACGAGAGGATGTTGATCCCGAGGCCGGCGAAGTAGCCCGTGTTCTGCGTGTTGACGATAGCCGACAGGTTCAGGCTGCCCGACACCATCAGCACCGTCACCAGGGCGAAGCCCATGGCGATTTCGTACGACACCATCTGCGCCGCGGCGCGCATGGCGCCGATGAACGCATACTTGGAGTTAGAGGCCCAGCCGGCCAGGATCACGCCGTACACGCCSACCGAGCTGATCGCCATCACGTACAGCAGGCCGGCATTGACGTTCGCCATCACCACGTCGGCCTGGAACGGCACCACCGCCCAGATCGCGATCGCGGGCATCAGCACCATCAGCGGGGCAACCAGGTACATGCCCCGGCTGACCTGCGTGGGCATCATCACTTCCTTGAGCAGCAGCTTGAGCACGTCGGCGATCGGCTGCAGCAGGCCCAGCGGGCCGACCCGGTTCGGGCCGATACGCACGTGCATCCAGCCGATCAGCTTGCGCTCCCACAGGATCAGGTAGGCCACGCACAGCAGCAGCGGCACCACGATGAGCACGGCGCGAATCAGGATCCACAGCGGCGTCCAGACGCCGCCGAACAGACTCTGACCTTGCGAGGTAATCCAGTCGATCATGTTTCTTTCTCGCTCTTCTTATGCCGTGGCCGCCGGCTCGGCCGCGCCCTTCGCGGCGGTGGCCAGGTCGATGGCTTTCTCAACGGTGACGGTGCCGAACATCGCGCCCAGGCTGGTCGCGGCGACGGTGCCTGCCGACACGCGCACGGTGTTCGCGGGCAGCGCGGCTTCCAGGGCTGCCGGCAGCACCACGCTGCCCTGCCCCTGCGTCACACGCACCGGATCGCCAGCCTGCACGCCCAGCGAGGCGAATAGGTCGGCCGACAGGCCGGCTTGCATGGCGCGGCGCGCGGCCGCGGTCAGCTGCAGCGAATCGGCACGGCGCACGATCGGGTCGGCGTGGTAGATCGGCACGTCGGCGACACGCTCGATGCCGCCGGCGGCCGCRCTCACGCGGATGGCCGCGTCGGTGGCGTTGCCCAGCTGCGGCGCGACCGGCTTGGCCAGCACTTCGTCACGCACGTTCTCGGCGGTCTCGTAGGCGAAGCCCGGCACGTCGAGCAGGTTGCCCAGCACGCGCAGGACCTTCCACGCCGGGCGCGAATCGCCCAGCGCACGGACCACGCCGTTGAAGCTTTGCGCCAGGCCTTCGCAATTGACGAAGGTGCCCGCGGTCTCGGTGTACGGCGTCACCGGCAGGATCACGTCGGCGTACTGCAGCGCGGCTTCCGAGCGGAACGGCGACAGCACCACCACGGTGCCGGCCTGGCCCAGCGCGGCCAGGGCCTGGCGCGGGTTGGCCGCGTCGAACTCGGGTTCCGTGTTGAGCAGCACGTACGCGCGGCGCGGCGTGTCGAACATGGCCTGCGCATTGGCGCCGCCGTTCTGCGGCAGCGCGCCGGCGATATGACCACCCACGGTGTTGGCGGCTTCGGTCAGGAAGCCTAGCGTGGCGCCGGTCTCGGTGGCGATCCACTGCGCCAGCGCATGCAGCGTGGCGAATTGCGGATGGCGCACCGCCTCGTTGCCGAGGAACACGGCGCGGCGCTCGCCCGACAGCAGCGCGTCGGCAACCAGCCTGGCCTTGTCGTCACCGTCGAAGCCGTCGGTGCCGGCCGGAGCGGCCACGCCCTTGGCAGCGGCCACGGCGCGCGCCACGCCGGCCAGGGCGGCTGCCCAGCCCGACGGTGCCACGTCGATACGGGCGGCCAGCGGCATCAGCAGGTCGTCGGCGTTGGCGCCGAGCACCGCGACGCGGGCGCCCTTCTTGCCGGCCTGGCGCAGACGCGCAGCCAGCAACGGGTGATCCTTGCGCAGGGCCGAACCAATCACCAGCACGCGTTGCAGCGCGGATACGTCGGCGATCGGTAGGCCCAGCCACGGCGCGCCCTTCAGGGCGGCCGAGAAATCGGTCTGGCGCTGGCGGAAGTCGACGTTGTCGCTGCCCAGGCCCCGTACCAGCTTGGCCAGCAGGTGGAGTTCTTCCAGCGTGCTGTGCGGGCTGGCCAGGGCGGCGATCTGGTCGGCGCCATGGTCGCGCTTGATGCTGGCCAGGCCGTTGGCCACGTATTCCAGCGCGGTCTGCCAGTCGGTTTCCATCCACTCGCCGCCCTGCTTGAGCAGCGGCTTGGTCAGACGGTCGGCGCTGTTCAGGCCTTCGTACGAGAAGCGGTCCTTGTCGGACAGCCAGCACTCGTTGACGTCTTCGTTTTCCAGCGGCAGCACGCGCATCACGCGCTGGTTCTTGGTCTGCACCACCAGGTTCGCACCCAGGCCGTCATGTGGCGACACCGACTTGCGGCGGGCCAGTTCCCAGGTACGGGCCGAGTAGCGGAACGGCTTGCTGGTCAGCGCGCCGACCGGGCACAGGTCGATCATGTTGCCCGACAGTTCGGAATCGACCGTCTGGCCGACGAACGTCGTGATTTCCGAGTGCTCGCCACGGCCCAGCATGCCCAGCTCCATCACGCCGGCCACTTCCTGGCCGAAGCGCACGCAGCGGGTGCAGTGGATGCAACGGGTCATCTCTTCCATGGAGATGAGCGGGCCCACGTTCTTGTGGAACACCACGCGCTTTTCTTCCTTGTAGCGYGACTCCGATGCGCCGTAGCCAACGGCCAGATCCTGCAGCTGGCACTCGCCGCCCTGATCGCAGATCGGGCAATCCAGCGGGTGGTTGATCAGCAGGAATTCCATCACCGACTTCTGGGCCTTGACTGCCTTCTCCGAATTGGTGAAGACCTTCATGCCCGCGGCGACGGGGGTGGCGCAGGCCGGCAGCGCCTTGGGCGCTTTTTCAACCTCGACCAGGCACATGCGGCAGTTAGCCGCGATGGACAATTTGCGGTGGTAGCAGAAGTGCGGGATGTAGGTGCCCAGCTTGCGGGCGGCTTCCATCACCAGGCTGCCTTCAGCAACCTCAACCTTCTTGCCGTCGATCTCGAGTTCAACCATGTTCTGCCACGCTTAAGAGTAGGCCGGAACCATGCACTGCTTGTGTTCGACGTGATGTTCGAACTCTTTCCAGTAGTGCTTGAGCATGCCGCGGACCGGCATCGCTGCCGCATCGCCGAGCGCGCAGATGGTGCGGCCCATGATGTTTTCAGCGACGTTATTGAGGAGGTCCAGGTCTTCCTGGCGCCCTTCTCCGTGTTCGATACGATTCACCATGCGATAGAGCCAGCCGGTGCCTTCGCGGCACGGCGTGCACTGACCGCACGATTCTTCGAAGTAAAAGTACGACAGGCGCAGCAGCGAGCGGACCATGCAGCGCGTCTCGTCCATCACGATCACCGCGCCCGAGCCCAGCATCGAGCCGGCCTTGGCGATCGAGTCGTAATCCATGTCGGACGCCATCATCATGTCGCCCGGCACCACCGGCGCGGACGAGCCGCCCGGGATCACCGCCTTGATGCGCTTGCCGCCACGCATGCCGCCGGCGAGCTCCAGCAGGGCCGCGAACGGCGTGCCCAGCGGGATCTCGTAGTTGCCGGGGCGCTCGATGTCGCCGGAGATCGAGAAGATCTTGGTGCCGCCGTTGTTCGGCTTGCCCATCTTCAGGTAATTGTCCGGACCGACGGTCAGCAGGAACGGCACCGCGGCGAACGTCTCGGTGTTGTTGATGGTGGTCGGCTTGCCGTACAGGCCGAAGCTGGCCGGGAAAGGCGGCTTGAAGCGCGGCTGGCCCTTCTTGCCTTCCAGCGAYTCSAKCAGCGCSGTTTCTTCGCCGCAGATGTAGGCGCCGTAGCCGTGGTGGGCGTGCAACTGGAAGTCGAAGCCCGAACCCAGGATGTTGTCGCCCAGGAAACCGGCCGCGCGCGCCTCTTCGAGTGCTTCCTCGAAGATCTTGTATTCGTTCCAGATCTCGCCGTGGATGTAGTTGTAGCCCACGGAGATGCCCATCGCGTACGCGCCGATGGCCATGCCTTCGATCAGCGCATGCGGGTTGTAGCGGATGATGTCGCGGTCCTTGAAGGTACCGGGCTCGCCCTCGTCAGTGTTGCAGACCAGGTATTTCTGGCCAGGGAACTGGCGCGGCATGAAGCTCCACTTCAGGCCGGTGGGGAAGCCCGCGCCGCCACGGCCGCGCAGGCCGGAGGCCTTGACGTCCGCGATCACCTGTTCGGGCGTGATCTTCTCGGTCAGGATGCGCTTGAGCTGCTGGTAGCCGCCGCGCTTGACGTAGTCTTCGAGGTGCCAGTTGCTGCCATCGAGGCCGGCCAGGATCAGCGGCTTGATGTGGCGGTCGTGCAGAGAGGTCATGTTACTTGTCCCCCTTGGCGGTGTCGGTGGCCTTGAGCTCGTCAACCAACTGGTCCAGCTTGGCATCGCTCATGAAGCTGCACATGCGGGTGTTGTTGACGATCATCACCGGCGCGTCGCCGCAGGCGCCCATGCATTCGCCTTCCTTGAGGGTGAAGGTGCCGCACGGGCTGGTTTCGTTGTAATCGATGCCAAGCTTGCGCTTGAGGTACTCGCCGGCCCGCTCGCCGCCCGACAGGGCGCAAGGCAGGTTGGTGCAGACCGTCAGCTTGTACTTGCCGACCGGCTTGGTGTCGTACATGTTGTAGAAGGTCGCGACTTCCTCGACCCATACCGGCGGCATGTCGAGGTAGCTGGCGACGAACTGCATGACTTCCGGAGAGACCCAGCCCACTTCGCCCTGTGCCACGGCCAGCGCCGCCATCACGGCCGACTGCTTCTGGTCAGCCGGATACTTGGCGATCGCGCGATCGATTTCCTTGAGAGCTTCTGCTGATAGCATGGTCGTTGCTGTAATACGCCGAGTCATTTGCGGTCATGCCCGCCACATGGCGCGCATTTCGCAGGTTTGCAGCCGTCGCTGCTGTTGCTGCCCGCATGTCAGAGGCATGCTGGGCCCACCGCGGGTTTCCCGTGGCAGGACGCGGGCTTTGCCCGTATCCCTGCCAGGGGCGCCCGGATCGTCGTCCGGGGCCGGCGGCTCTTGTTAGCGGTCGATTTCGCCGAAGACGATGTCCTGGGTACCGATGATCGTCACCGCATCCGCAATCATGTGGCCCTTGGCCATTTCGTCGAGGGCCGCCAGATGGGCAAAGCCCGGGGCGCGGATCTTCAGGCGGTACGGCTTGTTCGCGCCGTCGGAGATCGCGTAGATGCCGAACTCGCCCTTCGGGTGTTCCACTGCCGCGTAGGTCTCGCCCTCGGGCACGTGAATGCCTTCGGTGAAGAGCTTGAAATGGTGGATCAGCTCTTCCATGTTCGACTTCATGTCCACGCGCGACGGCGGCGTCACCTTGTGGTTGTCGCTCATCACCGGGCCGGGGTTGCGGCGCAGCCAGTCGATGCACTGCTTGATGATGTGGTTGGACTGGCGCATTTCTTCGATGCGCACCAGGTAGCGGGCATAGCAATCGCCGCCGATGCCGACCGGCACCTGGAAGTCCATGCGGTCATACACTTCGTAGGGCTGCTTCTTGCGCAGGTCCCACTCGATGCCGGAGCCGCGCAGCATCGGGCCGGTAAAGCCCATCTGCAGCGCACGCTCGGGACTCACCACGCCGATGCCGACCAGGCGCTGCTTCCAGATCCGGTTGTCCGTGAGCAGCGTCTCGTATTCGTCGACGTACTTCGGGAAGCGGTTGGTGAAGTCCTCGATGAAGTCGAGCAGGGAGCCCGAACGCGCCTCGTTCATGGCCTTGATGGCGCGCTCGTTGTGGATCTTCGACGCCTTGTATTGCGGCATCGTGTCCGGCAGGTCGCGGTACACGCCGCCCGGACGGTAGTAGGCCGCGTGCATGCGCGCGCCCGACACCGCCTCGTACATGTCGAACATGTCTTCGCGTTCGCGGAAGGCGTACAGGAAGACGGCCATCGCGCCCACGTCGAGCGCATGCGCGCCGATCCACATCAGGTGGTTCAGCAGGCGCGTGATCTCGTCGAACATCACGCGGATGTACTGCGCGCGGATGGGCACGTCGACGTCGAGCAGCTTCTCGATCGCCATCACGTAGGCATGCTCGTTGACCATCATCGACACGTAGTCGAGGCGGTCCATGTACGGCACGCTCTGGATCCAGGTCTTCTGCTCCGCCAGCTTCTCGGTGGCGCGATGCAGCAGGCCGATGTGCGGATCGGCGCGCTGGATCACTTCGCCGTCGAGCTCGAGCACGAGGCGCAGCACGCCGTGCGCTGCCGGGTGCTGGGGGCCGAAGTTCAGGGTGTAATTCTTGATGTCTGCCATTGCGCTTCTCAGTGCTGCAAGCCGCCGTAGTTCTCTTCCCGGATCACGCGCGGCGTGATTTCACGCGGCTCGATGGTCACGGGTTGATAGATCACCCGCTTCTGCTCGGGGTCGTAGCGCATTTCGACGTAACCCGAGACCGGGAAATCCTTGCGGAACGGATGGCCGACGAAGCCGTAGTCGGTCAGCAGGCGGCGCAGGTCGTTATGGCCTTCGAATACGATGCCGTAGAAGTCGAACGCTTCGCGCTCGAACCAGTTGGCCGAGTTCCAGACGTCGTTCAGCGACGGCACCACGGGCACGTCGTCGTCGGGCGCGAACACGCGCACGCGCAGGCGCCAGTTATGGGTGATCGACAGCAGGTGCGTCACCGCGGCGAAACGGGGGCCGTCCCAGGCACCGTCGCCGTACGCGGAGTAGTCGACGCCGGCCACGTCGAGCAGCTGCTCGAAACGCAGCGAGGGATCGTCGCGCAGCATCAGCGCGGTTTCCAGGGAGTCGTCGGCCTTGACGATAAGGGTTAGCTCCCCTACCGCTTCCACCAGTTTCTGGATACGCTTGCCCAATGTTTTTTCGAGCGCGGCCTTCAGGGTATCGAGGTTCGCCATGTCAGCCCTTGCGCGCGATGGTATTGGTGCGACGGATCTTGTTCTGCAGCTGGATGACGCCGTAGATCAGCGCTTCGGCCGTCGGCGGGCAACCCGGCACGTAGATATCCACCGGCACGATGCGATCGCAGCCACGCACAACAGAATACGAGTAGTGATAGTAGCCGCCGCCATTCGCGCACGACCCCATCGAGATCACCCAGCGCGGCTCCGCCATCTGGTCATAGACCTTGCGCAGCGCGGGGGCCATCTTGTTGCACAGCGTGCCGGCGACGATCATCACGTCGGACTGGCGCGGCGACGGACGGAAGACCACGCCGAAGCGGTCCAGGTCGTAGCGTGCCGCGCCGGCATGCATCATTTCCACAGCACAGCAGGCCAGGCCAAACGTCATCGGCCACAGCGACCCGGTGCGGGTCCAGTTGATCAGCTTGTCAGCGGTAGTCGTGACAAAGCCTTCATTGAGAACGCCTTCGATTGCCATTTCACATCACTCCCAATCGAGCGCGCCTTTTTTCCAGATGTAGACGAAGCCCACGATGAATTCCAGCAGAAACACGCCCATGGAGAAGAAACCCGGCCAGCCGATGTCGCGCAGGGCTACACCCCACGGGAACAGGAAGGCGGTTTCGAGATCGAACAGGATAAAAAGAATAGCGATGAGGTAATAGCGCACGTCGAACTTCATGCGCGCGTCCTCGAACGCTTCGAAGCCGCACTCGTACGGAGAGAGCTTCGCGGGATCAGGTTTGTTGGGGCCGAGGATCCGGCCAATCGACATCAGTGCCACGCCGAGCACGACACCGAAGATGATGAAGATGAGGACGGGGAAGTAGGCTTCGAGATTCAAGGTACGGCCAGCCTTATCTGGAATGTTGTCAACAGCACCAGCGCATAGCGGCGTCCTGTTGCCCACCCCAAGCGCCATTCCGTAGAAATTACGACGCCGCCTTGCGGACTGGCCGGGACATGAATCCGGAATGAACCCCGGACCCATGTCCCGATCAAGTTGTTTGGTGCCGACGGCGAGACTCGAACTCGCACAGCTTTCGCCACTACCCCCTCAAGATAGCGTGTCTACCAATTTCACCACGTCGGCTGGGGGAGAAACAATATTGCCTCGCGCCAGGGTTTTTACACCCTTCGGAACTCTGGCTGGGATAACTTTATCCTGGCTGGAGCCCCGTCGCTGGGGGATCGTTTCAAGCCTTGCATTCTAACCCAAAAATCTTGTTTTGTTCAATGCACAACTACAAAAATCTTCAAGAATAAGTCGCAAGGCTGCTTGATTATTTCGGTACCGCAGGCGCAGCTGCGCCCGAGGCCGCCACTGCGGGCGTAGCGGGAGCCGAAGCGGCGGCAGGAGCCGGCGCGGATTGCGGCGCTGCGCCCATCACGCCCAGCGAAGCAGCGGGACGATAGTTGCCCATCAGCGTCAAGCTCAGCGTGCAGATGAAGAACAGCGACGCCAGCACGGCCGTGGTGCGCGACAGGAAGTTGGCCGAGCCGCTGGCGCCGAACAGGCTGCCAGAGGCGCCCGACCCGAACGCCGCGCCGACATCGGCGCCCTTGCCATGCTGCAGCAGCACCAGGCCGATCACGCCAAGCGCGGACAGTACCTGCGCCACTACCAACAAAGTTTTGAAAATTGCCATTTGGTTCGATTCGCTTGCCTGATCAGACCATGTGAGCGGCCGGCATTCAGGCGTTGCCGATCGCGAGGAAATCGTCCGACTTCAGCGAGGCCCCTCCGATCAGGCCCCCGTCGATGTCGGGCATGGAAAACAGTTCTGCCGCATTGTCCGGCTTGACGCTGCCGCCGTACAACATGGCCATGCCGGCTGCCACGCCGGCGTCGCGCGCCGCCACGCGGCCACGCAGGAAAGCGTGCACGGCCTGGGCCTGCTCGCTGCTTGCGGTCTTGCCCGTGCCGATTGCCCACACCGGTTCGTAGGCCAGCACGATGCGGCCGAGCTGCTCGGTCGAAAGCGCCTCCAGCACGGCATCGAGCTGGCGGCCGACGACCGCCTCGGTCTGGCCGGCCTCGCGCTGCGCCAGGGTCTCACCCACGCACACTACCGGCACGATGCCTGCTTCGAGCGCGCGCAACGCCTTGGCGGCCACCACGGCATCGACCTCGCCATGGTAGCTGCGGCGCTCCGAATGCCCCACCAGGGCGTAGGAAGCGCCGAACTCGGCGAGCATCGGAGCCGACACCTCGCCGGTGAACGCGCCGCGCGTCTCGGCCGAGACGTCCTGCGCCCCCCAGGCCACCGCCGAACCGGCCAGCAGCGACTGGCACTGCGCCAGGTACGGGAAGGGCGCACACACCGCCAGGCGGGCGCTTGCGGGCGCGGCCTTGATACCTGCCAGCAGGGCCGCGTTGGCGGCCAGGCTGCCGTGCATCTTCCAGTTGCCGATGACGAGCTTTTGTCTCACGGAGCGCCTCTCTTGATAAAACCCGCTATTGTAGCGTGGGCCAGGGCCCTACGCCACCGAAGCGACCTCAAATCGCGCCGGGAAGCACTCCGCGCGGCCGCGGGCCTCGCCTCCTTACCAGGTCAGGACGATCTTGCCGATGTGCTCGCTGGATTCCATCAGGCGATGCGCGTCGGCGGCCTGCGCGGCCGGGAAGGTCTGGTGGATCACCGGCTTGATCTTGCCCGCGGCCAGCAGGGGCCAGACATGCTGGTGCAAAGCCTGCGCGATCTCGCCTTTGAATGACACCGGACGCGGACGCAGCGTCGAGCCGGTCACGGTGATGCGGCGGCGCAGGATGTCGCCCAGCGGTATTTCGGCCTTGGCGCCGCCGAGCAGCGCGATGATGACGATACGGCCATCGTCGGCCACGCACGACAGCTCGCGCGCCAGGTAAGGCCCGGCCACCATGTCGAGGATGACGTCGGCGCCGCGGCCGCCGGTCAGCGCCTTGACCTCGGCGACGAAGTCCTCGGTCTTGTAGTTGATGGCGCGGTCCGCGCCCAGCGCCTCGCAGGCGCGGCACTTGTCGGCGCTGCCGGCGGTCACGAAGACCTTGTGGCCAAGCGCCTTGGCGATCTGGATGGCGGTGGTACCGATGCCGCTCGAGCCACCCTGGATCAGCAGCGTCTCGTCCTTGCCCAGCGGGCCGCGCCCCAGATAGCCCCGGTCGAACACATTGCTCCACACGGTAAAGAAGGTCTCGGGCAATGCCGCCGCCTCGATGTCCGACAGGCCTGCCGGCACCGGCAGGCATTGCGCCACCGGCGCGGCGCACAGCTCGGCATAGCCGCCGCCCTGCACCAGGGCGCAGACGCGGTCACCCAGCTTCAGGCCGAAGCGGTTGTCGGGGTGCGAGAGATCGCCGCCGGCCACCACGCCCGCCACCTCCAGTCCCGGCAGGTCGGACGCGCCGGGCGGCACGGGATAGTTGCCGGTGCGCTGGAACACGTCGGGGCGGTTGACGCCCGCGGCGGCCACGCGGATCAGGATCTCGCCGGGCCTGGCCTCGGGATCGGGACGCTGCGTCAGTTGCAGGACTTCGGGGGCGCCGTACTCACGGATTTCGATGGCTTGCATTGCTGCTCCTTGCGTTGCGCATGCCGCGGCTTCGCGCGCATGGCTGGGGATCGATGTTTGGGGTCCGCCGCGAAGGCCGGGGCTGGCCGTTGCAGCAGGCGAGACTGGCGGCAGTGTAAACAAAAAAACGGCTGGACATCGCCAGCCGTTTTTTCTGCTACGGGTACTGCCCGGACCGCTTACTGCTGCTGGTCCGCCGACGGTGCGGCCGGTGCGGCCGGCGCGGCCGGTGCCTCGCTGGTGTTGACGATCGGGCTGATGCTGCCGCCCTCTTCGGCCAGCGCGGCCTTCAGGGACAGGCGCAGGCGGCCCTTCTCGTCAGCCTGGATCAGCTTGACGCGAACATGCTGGCCTTCCTTGAGCCAGTCCTTGATGTCCTTGACGCGCTCGTTGACGATCTCGGAGATATGCAGCAGACCGTCCTTGCCCGGCAGGATGTTGACGATCGCGCCGAAGTCCAGCAGCTTGAGCACGGTGCCGGCGTAGATCTTGCCCACTTCGGCTTCCGCGGTGATGCCTTCGATGCGGCGCTTGGCTTCGGCCATGCCTTCGGTCGAGGTCGAGGCGATGGTGATGGTGCCGTCTTCCTGGATGTCGATGGTGGTGCCGGTTTCCTTGGTCAGCGCCTGGATGGTCGAGCCGCCCTTGCCGATCACTTCGCGGATCTTGTCCGGATGGATCTTCATGGTGATCATGCGCGGTGCATGCTCCGACAGCTCGGTGCGCGCGTGGCCCATGGCGTCCTGCATCTTGCCCAGGATATGCAGGCGGCCTTCCTTGGCTTGCGCCAGCGCGACCTGCATGATTTCCTTGGTGATGCCCTGGACCTTGATGTCCATCTGCAGCGCGGTGATGCCGGCGTCGGTGCCCGCCACCTTGAAGTCCATGTCGCCGAGGTGGTCCTCGTCGCCCAGGATGTCGGTCAGCACGGCGAACTTGTTGCCTTCCAGGATCAGGCCCATGGCCACGCCGGCCACGTGCGCCTTGACCGGAACGCCGGCGTCCATCAGTGCCAGGCAGCCGCCGCACACCGATGCCATCGACGACGAGCCGTTGGATTCGGTGATTTCGGAGACCAGGCGGATGGTGTAGGCGAATTCGTCGTCCTTCGGCAGCACCGGGATCAGCGCGCGCTTGGCCAGGCGGCCGTGGCCGATTTCACGACGCTTCGGGCTRCCCACGCGGCCGGTTTCGCCGGTGGCGAACGGAGGCATGTTGTAGTGGAGCATGAAGCGGTCGCGGTATTCGCCGGCCAGTGCGTCGATGATCTGCTCGTCGCCCTTGGTGCCCAGCGTGGCCACCACCAGCGCCTGCGTCTCGCCGCGGGTGAAGATGGCCGAGCCGTGCGCGCGCGGCAGCACCGACGAACGGATCTCGATCGGGCGTACCGTGCGGGTGTCGCGGCCGTCGATGCGCGGCTCGCCCGACAGCACCTGGCTGCGCACGATCTTGGCTTCGATGTCGAACAGCACGTTGCCCACTTCGACCTTGTCGGCTTCCACGCCGGCTTCGGCCAGCTTGGCCGTCACGGCGGCGTAGACTTCCTTGAGCTTCTGGCTGCGCGCCGACTTCTGGCGCAGCTGGTAGGCGTCCTGCAGCAGCGACTGCGCGATCTCGCCGACCTTGGCGATCAGCGCTTCGTTCTTCGGCGCCGGTGCCCAGTCCCACTCGGGCTTGCCGCCGTCGCGCACCAGGTCATGGATGGCGTTGATGGCGGTCTGCATCTGCTCGTGGCCATAGACCACGGCGCCCAGCATCACTTCTTCCGACAACTGGTGGGCTTCCGATTCCACCATCAGCACGGCGCGCTCGGTACCGGCCACGATCAGGTCGAGCTGCGAGGCGGCGATCTGCGAGCGGGTCGGGTTGAGCAGGTACTGCCCATCCTTGTAGCCGACGCGGGCGGCGCCCACGGGGCCGCTGAAGGGGATGCCCGACACGGCCAGCGCGGCCGAGGCGCCGATCAGCGCGGGGATGTCGGCCGGCACTTCCGGGTTCAGCGACAGCACGTGGATCACCACCTGCACGTCGTTGTAGAAACCTTCCGGGAACAGCGGGCGCAGCGGACGGTCGATCAGGCGCGAGGTCAGCGTTTCGTTTTCCGACGGACGGCCTTCACGCTTGAAGAAACCGCCGGGGATCTTGCCGGCGGCGTAGGTCTTCTCGATGTAGTCGACGGTCAGCGGGAAGAAGTCCTGGCCGGCCTTGGGCGACTTGGCCGCCACCACGGTGGCGAGCACCACGGTGTCTTCCACGTCGACGATCACGGCGCCGCCAGCCTGGCGGGCGATTTCACCGGTTTCCAGGCGCACCGTGTGCTGACCCCACTGGAATTCCTTGACGATCTTGTTGAACATGGTCATGAGCGTTCCTTTGTTCGTGCTTGCACGCATTGTGCAATGCCCGCGTTAGCAGCCGCGGGCGAACCGCCGGATGCGCGTCGGTCGCGGTCACAGGGAAGTGCTATGCCATTCCAGCGGGGTACCCGCCGGATACCACGCTGGAATGACACAAAGCCCCGCTTCCTTGCCCGACTCCGGTATGAAAAAAAGCTAAAGAACGAAGTAACTTACTCCGTTGCACGTCTTGGCGCAACGGGCGCCAGGCATGGCCGCCTGGCGATGCCGGGTGAAACGAACATCACTTGCAGCGTTGCGGACATCGGCCCGCAAAAACAAAATGCCTGCATCAGCGGGGCTGACGCAGGCATTCATGGCTTCACGCGAAGGCGTGCATTGCATCCATTCGTGCTGCCATCCGGACGATCCTGGGTGCTTACTTACGCAGGCCCAGCTTCTCGATCAGCGAACGATAACGGTCGGCATCGTTGGCCTTGAGGTAGTCCAGCAGGCGACGACGACGGCTCACCATGCGCAGCAGGCCGCGGCGGCTGTGGTGATCCTTCATGTTGGCCTTGAAGTGGGGGGTCAGTTCGTTGATGCGGTTGGTCAGCAGGGCGACCTGGACTTCGGGGCTGCCGGTGTCGTTGGTTGCACGTGCGAACTGCTTGATGATGTCGGTCTTGCTGCTGGTTTCGGCTACTGCCATGATGATTTCCTTTTCACTTGCGAACGCTACAGCGCGGAATACGCCGCCTGCGTCGTGCCCTTTGCGTCTTTCAGGCAATTTTGTCCTGGCCAGGCCGGAGCATCGGCACCCCGTTGGGTGATCCATCCGCGACCGGTTGGCTGTGACAGCCGGCGATTATAACGGAAATCCGGCGGCGCTTGCCAGGAAATCCCTCAGAACCGCTCCATCCGGCAAGTCGTGGGCAACGTGGTCTGCGCGGCCTTGAGCTTGCGCACCGTGCGGAAGCCGTAGCCCGAGCCCTCGTTGTCGAAGCGCACATCCCCTCCCTGCTTCTCCATCACGGACACATAGAGCGGCTGCAGGACCTGGTGGTCGTCGGCGCGGATGGTGGCGTCGTGGAAGTCGTTGACATAGCGCATGCCCTCCAGCGCGCGCGCCACCTTGACGGCATCGGTCGAACCGGCCTGCTCGATCGCGCGGGCCAGCATTTCCACCATCATCTGCATGCGCAGGTGCACGTAGTCGTCCCGTGGCTCCGGATAGCGCGAGCGGAAGGCCTGGTAGAAGGCGTCCGAGGCGGCTCCGCCGACATTCGGGTGCCATTCCGCCACCGCCAGCACCCGCCCTACCCCGGCGTCGCCCATTGCCGMGGGCGCGCCCAGGCCATTGCCGTAGAAGGTGTAGAACTTGGCGCTCAGGCCCCCTTCGCGCGCCGCCTTGACCATCAGCGTCAGGTCGTTGCCCCAGTTGCCGGTGACCACGGCATCCGCCCCGCTGGCCTTGATCTTGGCGATATACGGGGCGAAATCCTTGATCTTGCCGATCGGATGGAACTCGTCGCCCACGATGCGCAGTTCCGGGCGCTTGGAGGCGAGCATCTCGCGCGCGGAACGCGACACCTGGTGCCCGAAACTGTAGTCCTGGTCGATCAGGTAGACGCGGCGCACACTCGTGTCGGCGCGGATGACTTCGGTCAGGGCCTGCATGCGCATGTCAGCGCTGGCGTCGAAGCGGAAGTGCCAGAAACTGCAGCCTTCGTTGGTGAGCGCTGGGTCGACCGCCGAATAGTTCAGAAACAGCACGCGCGCATCCGTCTGACGCGCGTTGTGCCGGTTGACCGCGCCGACCAGCGCGCCTGCCACCGACGAACTGTTGCCCTGCAGGACGAAGGGAATGCGGCGATCCACCAGGCCGCGGAACTGGATCAGGCTCTCGTCGACATTGCCCTTGCTGTCGAAGGTGACCAGCTCGAACGGGCGCGCGCCCTGGGCGGTCTTGACGCCGCCGCGTGCGTTGACGCGGTCGATGGCGATCCGCAGGTTGCGCACCACCGCGTCGCCTGCATTGGCAAAAGGCCCGGACAGCCCCTCGATCATGCCCAGCCGGATCGGCTCCTGGGCGCCCGCGCCCGCGGCGACCAGCGCCAGCAGGCAGCCGGCCAGCCATCGTTTAACCAACATCGAGAGATCTCCCGCCAAAAGCGATGCATGGTAAGCCACGGCTCCGGCCGAGGCAAACCCCGCCACAGTGTCATACCAGGGCGATATTAGGCCGAGAAGAAGACACTATCGCGCAGATTGGGGCCGGGAGGTGCGTGTGTCACGTGAACCGCACACAACTTTCCGGCGCGGATACACTCTTAATCCTTATCAGCGCAGCAACGCAGCAACGCAGCAGCGCAACCACGCAATCCCGGGGAAGACCGCCATGAACACAGCCTTGCACCGCGCCGCCTGCTGCATCGCGCTCGCTGCGGCGGCCATCCTGCTATCCGCCTGCGCCACGCTGCAACCGGTGCAGGCGGGACAGAAACTGGTGGGTGCGCCGCAAGCCGACGTGCGCGCAATGTTTGGCCTGCCGACCGATACCTACCGCCTCGCGGACGGCACCGAACGCTGGATCTATTCCAGGCAACCGTTCGGGCGCCAGTCGTACGCGGCGGACTTCGACAGCAACGCACGCCTGACCTCGTTCCGGCAGATGCTGCAGACCAGCGAACTCTACAAGGCCAAGGTCGACGTCTGGACCAAGCTCGACGTGGAGCAGCATTTCGGCAAGCCGCGCGAACCCACGCAATACTTCCCGCTGATGAAGCGCGAAGTGTGGTCCTATCGCTTCCGCCACGAAGACAACTGGCCGTCGATGTTCAATTTCTATTTTGACGACGGCGGTGTACTGCGCCAGACGCAGATCACACCCGACCCGCTGGCCGACGGACCCGGCCGTCGCCGCTGAGGCGGCGCACGGGTCCGTCGCAACCCCGCGCCTTGCACGCGGGGAGAACGCAAAACGCCCGCCGGCGTCCTCGTGGGAACGCGGCGGGCCAGTCCAAGCCCGGCGGCCGGGTAGGCCGCGGGGCTTCCGCTCCGATCGGGATCAGATCTGCGGGTTGATCTTCTGCACGGCCTTGTCGTGCAGCTTGTTCAGCGCGGCCAGGTAGGCCTTGGCCGAAGCAGCCACGATGTCGGGGTCGGTGCCCACGCCGTTGACGATGCGCCCGGCCTTGGACAGCCGCACCGTGACTTCGCCCTGGGCCTGCGTGCCGGTGGTGATGGCGTTGACCGAATACAGCACCTGCTCCGCCCCGCTGTTGACCTTGCTCTCGATGGCATGCAGCGTGGCATCGACCGGGCCGTTGCCCTCGGCTTCGCCGACCACCTCCTGGCCATCCATATTGAAGACCACGCGCGCATGCGGGCGCTCGCCGGTTTCCGAATGCTGCGACAGCGAGATGAAGCGGAAGTGGTCGTTGACGTCGTGTGCCTCGTCGGAAACGATGGCCATGATGTCTTCATCGAAGATCTCGGCCTTCTGGTCCGCCAGCTCCTTGAAGCGCGTGAAAGCGGCGTTGACCTCGCTCTCGCTTTCGAGCTCGATGCCAAGTTCGTGCAGGCGCTGCTTGAACGCGTTGCGACCGGACAGCTTGCCCAGCACGATCTTGTTGGCGGTCCAGCCCACGTCTTCGGCCCGCATGATTTCGTAGGTGTCGCGCGCCTTGAGCAYGCCGTCCTGGTGGATGCCGGAGGCATGGGCGAAGGCGTTGGCGCCGACCACGGCCTTGTTCGGCTGCACCACGAAGCCGGTGATCTGCGATACCAGCTTGGAGGCCGGCACGATCTGGGTGGTATCGACGCCGACATCCAAGTCGAAGTAGTCGCGGCGGGTCTTGACCGCCATCACCACCTCTTCCAGGCTGGTGTTGCCGGCACGCTCGCCGAGGCCGTTGATGGTGCACTCGACCTGGCGCGCGCCGCCGAGCTTGACCGCCGCCAGCGAATTGGCCACCGCCATGCCGAGGTCATTGTGGCAATGCACGGACCACACGGCCTTGTCGGAATTGGGAATGCGCTCGCGCACCGAGCGGATCAGCGCGGCGTAGCCTTCCGGCACCGCATAGCCCACCGTGTCGGGCAGGTTGATGGTGGTCGCGCCTTCGGCAATCACGCCTTCGAGCACGCGGCACAGGAAATCCATGTCCGAGCGGCTGCCGTCTTCGGGCGAGAACTCGATGTCGTCGGTGAACTGGCGCGCGAAGCGCACGGCGAGGCGGGCCTGCTCATAGACCTGGTCGGGCGTCATGCGCAGCTTCTTTTCCATATGCAGCGCCGAGGTGGCGATGAAGGTATGGATACGGAAGGAGTTGGCGGGCTTGAGCGCTTCGGCGGCACGCGCGATGTCCTTGTCATTGGCGCGCGCCAGCGAGCAGATGGTGGAATCCTTGACCACCTGCGCGATCGAGCGGATGGCCTCGAAATCGCCGTTGGAGCTTGCCGCGAAGCCGGCTTCGATCACGTCGACCTTCAGGCGCTCCAGCTGCCGCGCGATGCGGATCTTTTCATCGCGGGTCATGGAGGCGCCGGGCGACTGCTCGCCATCGCGCAAGGTGGTGTCGAAAATAATGAGTTTGTCGGACATGGGTGGGGCTCCTGGGCTTTATCTGTTGTGCTTTGCGTCTTGCGGACCTGGCTCGCGCTCCCGGCACGCTGGCGCTGAATGCAAAACGCCCCGGCGTGCAGTGATGCAGGCCGGGGCGTTTGTGAATCCTGTGTGACTTTGCGCGAGGGTGTTGGCTTCCCTCAGCGCGAACGCGTCCCGACCTGATGGCCTAGTAGGCCACCTAGAATGGTGCGGGCGAGTAGGGCTTGGCGCGAAATCATGTGAGCGACTATAGCCGAGAAGCCGGGCGCGCGCAATACGGTAGCAACAATCCCGATCGACGCGATCACGCGTCGCCTGCCGGGGCAGGAAAGCGCCCTGCCCCGGCGACCCGGCTCAGGCCTTGGGCGGGATGCGCAGCTTCTGGCCCGGATAGATCTTGTCCGGATGCGACAGCATCGGGCGGTTGGCCTCGAAGATGGCGTTGTACTGTGCGCCGTTGCCGTAGGCCGCCTGTGCGATGGCCCACAGCGTGTCGCCCTTGACCACGGTGTGCCATTGCGACTCGGCCGCCTCGACATTGACCGACATCTTGTCGTCGACCTTGTCCACGCCCTGCACATTGCCGCAGCACAGGATGATCTTCTCTCGCGTGGCCTGGTCCGGCGCCACGCCGAACACCGTCACCAGCCCCTGCGAGCCATCGACCTGCACCATCAGTCCGGTGGCGTCCAGGCCCATCTGCTTGATGTAGGCCTCGATGGCATCGCCGGCGGCGCGGTTGGCCGCGTCGGCGTCGGCCGCCGGCGCGGCATCCGGCGTTGCCGCCTTGGCTGCTGCGCCGCCGAACAGTTTCTCCCCTGCTTCCTTGATGAAGTCGAGCATGCCCATGAGAACCTCCTGTGATCGTGAAAAGAGAACAACGAGGGAACAGCAACCGGAGAACGAGAACAGCAACCCCGGGGGTCAGAGAGCCAAGATAAAAGAGTGGCGGAAAAAGCGCGAGAACAGAAGAGTAAGAAAAAGAAAAGGCGCCGCAGCGCCCTTTCGACCAACCGGGTCAGGAACGTTCGTTCCCGCCGTCGCGCAGCTTGCGCTCGCCGGCCGGGTGGCCGTGCAGCCCACGCCAGCCCCACAGCACATAACCCGAAATGGCATACGCCACGAACAGCCCGAACAGCGCCACCGGCGGATCGGTCGAGACCACCACGAACAACACCAGCACCAGCACCATCATGCCGAACGGCACGCGGTAGCGGACATCGAGGGCCTTGCCGCTGTAGAACGGCGCGTTCGACACCATCGACAGGCCGGCGTACAGCGTGATGCCGAACGCCACCCACGGCATCCACAGCTCCTTGACGGGCAGCTTGTTGTCGATCACCAGCCACACGAAGCCGGCCACCAGCGCCGCCGCCGCCGGGCTGGGCAGCCCCTGGAAGAAGCGTTTGTCGACCACGCCGATATTCGCATTGAAGCGCGCCAGGCGCAGCGCCGCGCAGGTGCAGTAGACGAAGGCCGCGATCCAGCCCCATTTGCCCAGGTCGTGCAGGATCCACTCGTACATCACCAGCGCCGGCGCCACGCCGAAGGAGGTCATGTCGGACAGCGAATCGTACTGCTCGCCGAATGCGCTCTGCGTATTGGTGATGCGCGCCACGCGGCCATCCATGCCGTCGAGCACCATGGCGGCGAAGATGGCGATGGCCGCCGTGTCGAAGCGCATGTTCATGGCCTGCACGATGGCAAAGAAGCCGGCGAACAGCGCCGCGGTGGTAAACGCGTTCGGCAACAGGTAGATGCCGCGCCGGCGCGGGCGCACGTACTCGATGTCGTGGTCTTCGCCGGCGGCGTCGTCGTAGCCGTCCTGTTCGTTTCCGCGCAGCTGGTTGTGGCGGAACGGACGCAGATGCGTCACGTTGCCGTTGCTGGCGCGCTTGTTGCGCCGGTTGAATGCACCCATGCCTGTTCTCCAGTGGCTCCGGTCTGTTGCGGCCGAGGCCCGATCAGTCCAGCTCGGCCAGGACGGTCGAAGAGGCCGACACCTTCTCGCCGATGGTCACGCGCGGGCGCGCATCCACGGGCAGGTACACGTCCACGCGCGAGCCGAAGCGGATAAAGCCATAGCGCTGGCCGCGCGACAGCGTTTCTCCAACCCGGGTATAGCAGAGGATGCGGCGCGCCACCAGGCCGGCCACCTGTACCAGCGTCACCACCTTGCCGTCGCCCGCGCGGCGGATCACCACCGCATTGCGCTCGTTTTCCAGCGAAGCCTTGTCGAGATCGGCATTGACGAACTTGCCGGCAAAGTACTCGACCTTCTCTACCTGGCCGTCCACCGACACACGGTTCGAATGCACGTTGAACACATTCATGAACACGCTGATCTTCAGCGCCTCGCGCCCGGCGTAGGGATCCTGGGTCTTCTCGACAACCACGATGCGGCCGTCGGCGGGGGCCAGCACGGCGTTCGGCTGGGCCGGGATCGGCCGCGGCGGATCGCGGAAGAACTGCAGCACGAACAGCGTAATGATCCACAGCGGCAAGGCCCACCAGAAGCCGGCGCTGACCTGCACCAGCAGCGAGATGACAAAGGCGCCGGCCAGGAATGGCCAGCCTTCACGGGCGATCAGCGGATGAGGATAGTTCATGCAATGCTTGGTAGAAGAAGAAAGTCTGACAAGGATAACAAAAAGCCGTCCAGCCCCCGCGCGAAAGCTCCCTCGGAACAGGGATTCGAACGCGCGGAAGACTGGACGGCCGCGGCCC
>NZ_JBFTND010000122.1:0-26303 GCF_056397305.1 Cupriavidus sp. 05N40 | reverse complement strand
ACCGCCACCAGGATGCCGATGCCGAGCAGCTTGACCGCGCTGTGCACGATGGTCAGGCAGGCCACGCTCTTGAGACCGCCCCAGGCGAAGTAGATCGTGCTGATGATGGCCGTGATGACCGCCGCGGTGGTCAGGTTGATGTGCATCACCGTGGAGATCGCCGCGGCGCCGCTGACGTAGTTGCCCACGTTCACGAGGAGCAGCGCATAGATCATGATGGCCGAGACCACCAGCTTGGTGGTGGGGCCGTACTTCCTGGCGATGAAGCCGGAGATGGTGAACTCCCCCGAGGCATACAGGCGCTTGGCCATGAACAGCCCGAAGAGCAGGAAGCCGATCGCGGCCGAGATCACCGACCACGAGGCAGCGATGCCCACATTGAAGGCCTCCTGCGACGTACCGACCGTCGATTTGGCGCCGATGTACTCGGACATCAGCAGGACCGCCACCACCACCGCCGGCATCGAGCGGCCGGCGACCATGAATTGTTCGGTATTGCGGCTGCGCAGCCGGATGCTGGCGATGCTGGTCACGATGATGTAGACCACCACCATGGCGATGATCGTGACGGTGTCCCAGTACGAGAACGAAGTCATCTTTGTCTCCTGATGCTTGAGCGTGATTGCCCGCGGCCAGCCCGGCGTGTATCCGCCCGGTCCGGCCCGCGCCTGTGGCGCTTTGCCTTGTGGGTGTCAGGCGGCGCGTGCCGCGGCCGGTTCGTCGCGGTGGGCGGCGAGGTCGCGCGCCTGCCGGAAGGCCTCGAGCAGGCTGCGTTCGTCGGCGATGCCCTTGCCCGCGATATCGAAGGCGGTGCCGTGGTCGACCGAGGTGCGGATCACCGGCAGGCCCACCGTGACGTTGACGCCGGCTTCCAGCCCCATCACCTTGACCGGACCGTGGCCCTGGTCGTGGTACATGGCCACCACCACGTCGAAGTCGCCGCGCCCGGCGCGGAAGAACAGCGTGTCGGCGGGCAGGGGTCCCTCCACCTGCCAGCCGCGCGCCTGCAGCAGCTCGACCGCGGGCACGATCTTTTCCTCTTCCTCGCCGTAGCCGAACAGTCCGTTCTCGCCGGCATGCGGGTTGATGCCGCAGACGCCGATGCGCGGATTGGCGATGCCCGCGCGCACCAGCGTGGCGTGCGCGCGCTCGATGGTGCGCTGGACCAGGCCAGGCTCGATGCGACGGATGGCGTCGAGCAGGCCGATGTGCGTGGTCACGTGGATCACGCGCAGGTTGGGTGCGACCAGCATCATCGAGACTTCTTCGATGCCGGTCAGGTGCGCCAGCATCTCGGTGTGGCCGGGGAAGATGTGGCCGCCGGCGTGCAGCGCTTCCTTGTTCAGCGGCGCGGTGCAGATCGCGTCCAGCTCGCCGGCCGACGCGAGCTCGACGGTGCGCGCAATGAACTGGTAGGCCGCGTCGCCCGCGATCGGGGACAGCTTGCCGTAGGGCAGGTCGGCGGGAATGAGGCCGAGGTCGATGCAGTCCACCACGCCGAAGCGGAACTCGGCCTCGGCGGGCCGGGCGATGGAGCGCACCTCCAGCTTGACGCCGGCGCGGCTGCCGGCATCGCGCAGGCGCGCGGTGTCGCCGATCACCAGCGGGCGGCATTGTTCGTAGACGTCGCGGTGCGTCAGCGCCTTCATGATGATCTCGGGACCGACACCGGCGGCATCGCCCATGGTGATGCCGATGACAGGACGATAGGACATTGCAGGGATTCCTCTAGATAGATGGCGCGGTGCGGCGCCGGCAAGTCGTTGCCAGGCGGCATGGAGGGAGCCGGGCGTGCCGAAGCCGCCGGCCTTGGTAACGACCGGCAGCATGCCGCCGGGAAGCGAGGCATGGAGCAGCGGCATGCCGGTCTCGATCTCGTCGACCAGTTGCAGCGCGCCGGCGCTGGCGGCTGCCAGCAGCGCGCGCGCCGTTTCGCCGCCGGTGGCGATCAGGCCGCCGGCGTGGGGAAGGACAGGGGCCAGCAGCGCGGCCAGGCGCTGGCAGAACAGCAGCCCGTCGGCGCTGTCGCCGCGCGTGGCCTGGCTCAGCGTGACCAGCACGTGGCGGCCGTCGCGCAGGGCGTCGGCGACGGTGCGCGTGAGCACTGGCTGCGCGGTGCCCAGCGTGGCAGTGTCCAGGTCCAGGACAAGCAGGGCGGGACCCGCCGCGGCCTTCAGGTGCTCGGCCTGGCGGTGCGACACGCTGGACATGCTGCCGACCACGGTCAGCACGGGGCCGCCCGTGCTGGCTTGCGCAATGGCCGGCAACGGCGTGGCGGTCGTTGTTGCATTGGCGTCGCACAGGCCGAGCGCGTGCAGCAGCGCGGGCGCCAGGCCGGCCGAGCCGACCCAGAACGCGTGCGCCAGCCGCGCCGAGGCGTCGGCGACACGTTCGAGGTCGGCGTCGGTCTCGCAGTCGCATACCACGGCCTGGGTGCCGCCTGCCTGCAGCGCGGCAAGCCGGGCCGCCAGCGCGGTGGCGCCGGCGCGCACGTCGGCCAGCGCCAGCAGGGCGGTATCCAGGCCGTGGCTCGATAGCATGTGGCACAGGTCGGCGCGTCCGGCGATGGACTCGTTGCGCCAGACCTCGGTTTCCTCCACGGCCACGCCGCGCAGCCACTGGCGGCCGTCGCGTGTCGTGCGGCCGGCGGCAGGGAAGGCCGGCGCGACGATGGCCAGCCCGGCAAGCGGCACCAGGGCGGCAATTTCGGCTGCCACGTTGCCGCGCAGCGTCGAATCGATCTTCTTGTACAGGCGCGTGGCGGGCCCGGCCAGCCTGCGCCAGGCGGCAACCTGCCGCGCGGCGGCATCGGCCGGGCTGGCGCGGCGGGAATCGGTGTCCACCGCCAGCAAGCCGGCATCGGCGGCATCGGCGGCATCGGCGGTATCGGCGGTGCCGGGGGCGCCGGCGTCCGCGCTCAGCATCACGGTGCTGCGCAGGCCTGCGCGCACGCCGGCCACGGCGCAGTCGGCGGCGCCGGACAGGTCGTCGGCGAGGATCAGCAGCCTGGGGCCGCGGTGGACGACGGTGTTCACGGCAGCAGGCGCTGGTAGATCGCCTTGATATCCGCCAGGCTCAACGGCTTCGGGTTGTTGCCGAGCAGCCGCTTGACCTTGGCGGCGGCCTCGGCCAGCGCGTCCAGGTGCGTTTCCGACACGCCGAACGCGCGCAGGTCCTGCGGGATCTGCAGCACGTCGGTCCATTCGGCCAGGCGGTCGATCAGCTTCTGCGCCGCGGACTCGTCATCGTCGCCGTGGCCGCAGACGTCGAGCGCGCGCGCCACGGTGGCAAGGCGGCCGACGATGGCGTCCTTGTTGAAGGCCATCACGTGGGGCAGCAGCATGGCATTGGCCACGCCGTGCGTGATATTGAACATGCCGCCGAGCGGGTAGGCCAGCGCGTGGACGGCGGCGGTGCCGGCCGCGGTCAGCGCGAGGCCGCCGTACATCGAGCCCAGCATCATGGCCTCGCGCGCCTTGACCGAGCTGCCGTTTCGGTACGCCTCGACCAGGTTGGCGCCGATCAGCCGCATCGATTCCATCGCGAACATGTCGCTGACCGGATTGGCCTTGGTCGAGATATACGATTCGAGCGAGTGGACGAACGCGTCGACGCCGGTGGCGGCGGTGATCGGCTGGGGCAGGCCGAAGGTCAGCTCGGCATCCAGGATCACCAGCTGCGGCAGCAGGTGACGGCTGACAATGCCAACCTTCAGTTCCTCGTCAGGCAGCGTGACGATGGCGTTCGGCGTCACCTCGGAGCCGGTGCCCGCCGTGGTGGGCACCAGGATCATCGGCACGCCGGGCTGCTTGATCAGGTCGATGCCCAGCCATTCGCGCAGGGGCTGGTCGTTGGTCAGCCGCACCGCGAACAGCTTGGCGGCGTCGAGCACGCTGCCGCCGCCGATCGACAGGATCGCCTGCGGGGCAAACGGCGCGATCTGCTCGCGGAACACGGTCTCCACGTTCTCGATGGTCGGCTCGGGCTCCACGCCGCGCACGATGCGCGCTTCCACGTCGCGCTCGGCCAGCGCGGCCACCACGCGGCCGATCACGCCGTTCTCTTCCATCACGGGCTGGGTGATCAGCGCGATGCGCGACACGGGACGGTCGAGCAGCGCCAGCTTCTCGGGCAGCAGGGCCAGGCTGCCGGCGCCGTGGACGATATGCTTGACGGTCTGGAAGTGGTAGGTGTTGGTCATGGGCAGCTTGCTTGGGGTGTCGATGAGGGGCGGCCGGTCACTGTTGCCCGGCGGCGCGGTAGATGGACAGCGCCTCGGCCAGCCGCTCGCGGGTCTTGGGGTCCAGCGGTTTGGCGGGCGCGCGGGCCGGGCCGGCGGGCATGCCCAGCATTTCGGCGGCGGTCTTCAGCACCACGGGCATGGTGCCGAGCGCGAAGGCGTCGCGCAGTGCGCGCAGCGATTCCTGCGCGGCGCGCGCGGCGGGCACGTTGCCGGCCTGGAACTCGTTCCAGATCGACATCACCACATGCGGCACGGCATTGGTGGTGGCGGCCACCGCGCCGTCGCCACCGGCGATCAGCGTCCACAGGATCATCGAGTCGGTGCCGGTGAACACCGCGAAGTCGTCGCGGCGCAGGTTGATCAGTTGCAGCAGGCGGTCGAAATCGCCGCCGCTGTCCTTGATGCCGCGGATATTGGGGATCTCGGCCAGGCGGCGCACGGTGTCGATGGTCAGCGTGATGCCGGCCTTCGCGGGGATCGTGTAGAGCATGACCGGCAGCGTCGTGGACTCGGCGATCTGCTTGTAGTGGGTGAACAGCTCGGCCTGGGTGGCGCCGTTGAAGTAGGGCGTGATGACCGAGACGGCATCAAGCGGTCGACCAGCGTGCGCAGGCCGTCTTCGTCTACGCCTTCGTCGGCGGTCATCGGGGTAATGAGGGCGGGGATGATGCCCTTGAACTGCACTGCCATGCTTTGCTCCTTCTTGCTGGTCGCTCGTCCCGGCGGCGCCCCCATATGGAGGCCGACGATCTGGATGACGGGGATTTTGTCTGACTGAATCAGTCAAAATAGACGGATTCATCTGATCGATTGGGTCATTATAGGGTTTGGATTGACTGATGCAGTCGATGTTTACCCTAGTTTTGATTGAATCGATCACAATAGAGTGCCGCTTGAGGCGCTCCCGGGGCGGTGCATGGGCAAGGCGACCTACCGCCTTGCTGCCGGCGTTGGCAAGAAGCCTCTTTGCAGGAATGCGGGCGCGAGGGCGGGCACGAATCCCTCAGGAGCGCAGGTGGGCGTCGCGCGCCATGCCGTTGCCGTCGGCATCCATGGCGATGAAGCCGACGACGCGGCGACCGACGACCTTCTTGCCCGCGTCATACGCTCGGATATCGCCTTGTCCTGGCCGCCATGCTTGCCTGCCGCTCTCGATGTGCACGGTGCGTTCGTACATGGATCCGGCTTCGCGTCTTTGGTCATTGCGATGTGCGGAAAATCACCGTTGAGCGCAGGCGGAGAGCCTTTCGTTAAATTGCGATTCGTTCCCGACGCGCAAGACTGTTGTGTCCGATGCGGGTGTTCGAAATTAGAGCAAAGCGCCTATATTTGCGTCTATTGGAGCCGTCGGGCCGATCGGCGTTGAAGCCGAAAAACCAATGTTCGAAGACATGAGGAGGCATGGCGCGGGCGGCACCTGCATCCCCCCATAGGAGAAGGTATGAGCGAAGCAAATCAAGGCGCTGTGCGCGAGCTGAGTCATTTCATCGACGGTGAACGCGCCGCTGGTGCGAGCGGGCGGTTCGGCAATGTATTCGATCCGGCGCTAGGCCGCGTGACGTCCCGCGTGCCGGTCGCAAGCACAGCTGAAGTCGATGCCGCCGTCGCCGCTGCGAAAGCCGCGTTCCCGGCCTGGAGCGAAACCGCGCCGCTGAAGCGCGCTCGTCTGATGTTCAAGTTCAAGGAACTGCTCGAGGCGCATCAGGACGAACTCGCCGAGCTCATTACGCGCGACCACGGCAAGCTGTTTTCGGACGCGAAGGGCGAGGTGGTGCGCGGTATCGAGATCGTCGAATTCGCGTGTGGCATTCCGAACCTGCTCAAGACCGATTTCACCGATCAGATCAGCGGCGGCATCGACAACTGGAATCTGCGTCAGCCGCTCGGTGTGGCTGCGGGCGTCACCCCGTTCAATTTCCCGATGGTGGTGCCGTGCTGGATGTTTGTGATGGCGGCCGCGTGCGGCAACACCTTCGTGCTCAAGCCCTCGGAGCGCACACCGTCGGCATCGATCCGGCTTGCCGAGCTGTTCCTCGAGGCGGGCTTTCCCAAAGGCGTCTTCAATGTCGTGCATGGCGACAAGGCCGTCGTCGATGCGCTGATCGAGCACCCCGATGTGGCCGCGATATCCGTCGTCGGCTCGACGCCGGTCGCTGAATACATCTACACCGAAAGCGCGAAGCGCGGCAAGCGCGTGCAGGCCCTGGGCAGTGCGAAGAACCATCTGGTCGTCATGCCCGATGCCAATCTCGATCAAGCGGTCGATGCGCTGATTGCCTCGTCGTATGGCTCGGCCGGCGAGCGCTGCATGGCGACCTCGGTCGCGGTGGCGGTGGGGCATATTGGCGACGAGCTGATCGAGCGTCTTGCGCCGCGCGTGCGCTCGCTCAAGATCGGCGGCGGCATGGAGCCCGACCTGGACATGGGGCCGCTCATCAGCGCCGCGCATCGCGCCAAGGTGCTGGGCTATATCGAGGCGGGCGTCGCGGCAGGTGCCAAGCTCGTGGTCGATGGTCGCGGCCATACCGTGGCCGGCCACGAAGAGGGCTTCTTTCTCGGCGGCTCGCTCTTCGATGACGTGAAGCCTGATATGAGCATCTATCGGGAAGAGATTTTCGGGCCGGTCCTGTCGGTTGTCCGCGTGCCTGATCTCGCGAGTGCGATCGCACTCGTCAACGCGCACGAACTGGGGAACTGCGTATCGCTTTTCACATCCGACGGCAGCGCGGCGCGCGCATTTTCCCGGCAGATTCAGATCGGCATGGTGGGCATCAACGTGCCGAGTCCGGTGCCGCCGGCATGGCATTCGTTCGGGGGCTGGAAGCGATCGCTGTTCGGCGATCATCACGCCTACGGCGAGGAGGCCGTCCGCTTCTACACGCACTACAAGAGCGTCATGCAGCGCTGGCCAGACAGCATCGCCAAAGGTGCGGAATTCGCGATGCCCGTGGCCAAGTAAGCCGCCCCAGGCGATTGCGCTGGTCCACGGCCCGGACGAGGCTGAGATGCGCGATTATTCGGCTGGCCACAGTGGACAGCCGAATGGGAACGGTATTGCTCAGCCGCGCACGGCCGCTTCGATGGCGGCGACGTCGATCTTTTTCATCGGCATCATCGCCTCGAACGCACGCTTGGCCGCGTCGCCACCCTTGGCGAGTGCATCGGTCAGCACGCGCGGGGTGATTTGCCAGCTAATGCCCCATTTGTCCTTGCACCAGCCGCAATGGCTTTCCTGCCCGCCATTGCCGACGATCGCGTTCCAGTACCGGTCGGTCTCTTCCTGATCGTCAGTCGCGATCTGGAAGGAAAAGGCCTCGCTGTGCTTGAACCGCGGGCCGCCATTGAGACCGATACAGGGTACGCCCACGACGGTGAATTCGACAGTCAGGGCGTCGCCCGTCTTGCCGTCGGGATAGTCGGCCGGCGCACGGTGGACAGCGCCGAGGCTGCTTTGCGGAAAGGTCTTGGCGTAGAAGCGCGCGGCCTCTTCGGCATCGTGTTCGTACCACAGGCAGATCGTGTTCTTGGCCATCTTGGCTAACTCCTTTTGCCAATCAGTGAGAAAGCGGCGCACCACTCTGGCGCGGCACGCCGACGTCGGCTGCCCATTTTGGCGAGTACGGCGAGTACGGTGCCATATCGACGGTGGTCATCGAACTTCATTTATAGGACGTAGGTTGATGGTTCGCACCGCCAACCTTGTCGGACTCGCGATGGCGAGGCAGGCGGGTGGAGCGTATGGCGTTCGCCGTGGGTGGCGGAGTTAGCGTCAGGAAACGCCATGAGGGATAGCTACCCGCATCATTGCCAATGCGTGGCGCAAGCTCTTGATTTTCGGCGTTTGCGTTTCCGCTTCATTGCGCCAGAGTCCTGCTTGGCCACTTTTCTGCGTCACCCCAATGGCATGCGTTTTCCCTTGTGCAGCAAGGCTTTCCGGGCGATTTCGGAAGCCGTTGTCTTGTATTTCTCCCGCTCGCGGACTCCTTGAGATGGCCGCTTCTCCGGTGGTGCTAAGATCCATTTGCAGTTGCCTATGACAACGTCCAAGGAGACCAGGATGGCCGAAAACGAAGAGGCGGGTTGCGATGCGGCATCGTGCGTCGCTGGCGTGGCCACTGTATTGGCTGTCGGGGTATTCCTGGCCTTGGGGTACTTCTGCCTTCGCAAGGTGCGATCAGATGAGACGCGGCCCACGACCGAGAGCACGTTTGGCGGTGACTGGGCCGAGAGGGGCAACGGCTGACGGTTGGGCGGCGGATGAGTCCGRTGGTGTCCATGCCGCCAGCGTGCCGCGTGCGCGTGGAACGGTCATGCACCTGGTGTTGTCACTGCTGAGCGCACGACACACCACTGGCCTGATACGCTCTTCGCTTTTTCCCGCCCATGTGAGCGCGATGAAATCCTGGAAAGCTGCGGTGAGCATGTATGAACGCTCTCAGCCAACAGCCAGAACGGCCACTCAGAATGCAGACGAATAGACCACAAGCCGCGGGTGAGGGTGCGTCCGCTGCGGTTGTGGCTGTGCGGGCATGCTCCCTGCGGGCTGCGCCTTGGAGGCCTTGACGGCGGTCACCGGCACGCTTGATCGCCGCATGATCTTTGCGGGCATGCCGCCTCCGAAGCAGGCCTTGAACTGCGACCAGATCGTAACGCCGAGCACAATGCCGTCACAACGGTTGGCATCTGCGGCAATGGCAATCGTGCTCGCCGTGCGGCCCAACCCGATCAAGGCCACGTATCGCACATCGGAATCATCGAGAATCTCCATCGCCCTTGAGAGTGCGGACTCTCCCAGCCTGGATTCAAGCTCCCGCAATTCGGCAAGTGAATGGAATGCGCCGGCCCGGCTGCGTTCAAGGGCGGGCTGTACGTTCAGCAGTACGACCTCCGACGCGCTTCCCTCCCGGAAAAGAAAGGCTGCATGCCGGACAGCCGCCAGAGCACACTCCGAATCATCTACCGGCACAAGTATCCTGATCATCTTGATGGCTTCCCTGGATGGTGGCTGAGGCGGCGATGCGCGCGGAGACGCGCGGCTCAGGTTCCCACGCTTCAAGACTATGCGGTGCCACATACAGCGGGCATCAAAAAGCCGCCGGCGCCGTATAAAAAAGGCATAAAAATTCTCGTGGCGATGATTCCCCCTCTCGCCTGCGCCTACATTAGTCACATGGTCGGATGTGCCGCTTCCGGGGGGGCACTATCGACGAACCTGGTGCAGGCCACCCTACACGGGGGTGGCCTGCAGGGGGATGACTATGGCGGGGCGATCAAGGTGGTTGGGATACCTGGCCGGGAAGCCACTCGATCCGCTCGCGCCGGCGACGCGCCATGCGATCGCGGTCGCCCCTGTGCTGGCTTGGGTCGGACTTGGCGCCGACGGGCTGTCGTCGTCCTGTTACGGCCCGGAGGAAGCCTTCCTGGCGCTTGGAAGCCATACGCCGCTGGCGCTGTTCCTGGCCATGGCGACTGCCAGCACGGTGTTCATCATTGCTGTCGGCTACAACCAGGTCATCGAGCTGTTTCCCACCGGCGGTGGCGGCTATCGTGTCGCCACCGCGCTGCTGGGGCCGCGCCCGGGCCTGGTATCCGGCGCGGCCTTGCTGGTGGACTACGTGTTGACCGTGGCCACTTCGCTGGCGAGCGGCGTCGACGCCTTTTTCAGTCTGCTCCCGCTGGCGGCGCAGCACTACAAGCTGGCAACCGAAGTTGCCATCGTCGTCATGATGACGACACTCAATTTCCGCGGCATGAAGGAATCCATCCTGGTGATGCTGCCAATCTTCATGGGCTTTGTAGTCCTGCATCTGGGGCTCATCACCTATGGCATCGTTGCGCATGCCGACAATCTCGCCAGCGTGGTTCCGGCCGCAACGGGYGAGGCATCGACGATGTCGCACGCGATGGGACCGGTCGTCGTCATGGCGCTGCTGATGCGTGCGTTCTCCCTTGGCGGCGGTACGTACACGGGATTGGAGGCCGTCTCCAACAACGTCAACATGCTCGCCGAGCCGCGCGTGCTGAATGGCAAGTGGACCATGTTCTATATGGCAACTTCCCTGGCCTTTACGGCAGGCGGGATCATTCTCCTCTACATGCTTTGGCACGCCGCGCCCGTGGAAGGCCAGACCTTGAATGCGGTGGTTTTCAACCACATCATCGACAGCCTCCGGCTAGGCTCGCCACTTGCCAGTGGTGCCCTGCTGGTGGCRGTGCTGGCGTTCGAGGCAGGCCTGCTCCTGGTCGGCGCGCAGACGGGCTTTCTTGATGGACCGGCTGTGTTGTCGAACATGGCGGCGGATCACTGGGTGCCACGACATTTCAGGGACCTCTCCGCCCGCCTGGTACGACAGAACGGGATTATCGTGATGGGTGTGGCGAGCGCACTGATCCTGCTTTGGACGCAAGGCAAGGTGGCGCTGCTGGTGGTGCTCTATAGCATCAACGTATTCCTGACGTTCAGCCTTTCCTTGCTCGGCCTTTGCATCTACTGGTGGCGGCACCGGGTCGAAGCGCGCTGGATCGTCCGCTTTGGGTTGTCGTTCCTGGGCCTGTCCGTGACGTCAACGATACTCGTGATCACCGTGGTCGAGAAGTTCACCTCAGGTGGCTGGCTCACCATCCTGGTTACCGGTATTGTCATCACGCTCTGCGCGCTGGTGAAGCGCCATTACTCGGCTACCCGGACCGAGCTGGCACGCGTCGACGAGACGTTCGCGGGCGCCCCTCCGCATGTCGATCCCGCGCGTATCCGTCCGGTCGACCCGGCCCAGCCGACAGCCGTCGTTCTGGTCGGGAAACATCGCGGCGTCAGCATGCACGCACTGCTCTGGGTGGAACGACTGTTTCCCGGGCACTTCAAGAACTTCATTTTCGTCGCCGTGGGCGAAGTCGATGCCCAGAGCTACGAGGGGCAGGAAACGCTGCGCCACCTTCAGACGACCGTCGGGGAGGCATTGCGCTACTACGTGGCTACGTGCCAGCGGCACGGGGCCGCGGCCGACTCCCGGGCCGCATTCGGCACCAATCCCGTCGCCGAGTTCATGCGGCTGGTCGACAGTGTGATGACCGAGTATCCCAATAGCGTCTGTTTTGCCAGCAAGCTGATTTTCCGTCACGTCAACTTCCTGACAGCGTGGCTCCACAACCAGACCCCGGCCGAAATACAAGAGCGCTTGCACCTGCAGGGCAAGCAGATGGTGTTGCTGCCAATGAACGTGCAGTGACGTAGCCGATTTCTGACCTGAGAGACTCGGCATATCCCTTGCTTCATAACGGCGTACCGAGACCTACAATCCAGACAGGGGATCGGTTCTTCGCTGCATTCGCAAAGGGGGCRCCATCATGAAGCCGTTGATCCACGATTTCCACTCCGTCCATTCGCGCCACGGCAAGGGCTACTACCTGCGTCTGGCGGCTTGCTTGCTGCTCCCCGCCGCGGCCTATCTTTGTGTCCAGTTGCTGGGCAGGCACTGAACCCAGGCGTGGCGGTTGTCGGTAGAAGACCGGATGCACGGAAGGTGTGCGATCTGTCACATTTGCTGTGAGGCCAGCGGTTCTGGCCATGGTTGTAGCTGCACTGGAAGGGAGGCTACCCATGCTGCAGATTTTGGTGCTGATTCTGGTCGTCTCTGCCCTCCGGGCGTTCTACTTGCACCACCAGGTGGCAGGCCTGGCGCTGGTGCGGCGCGAGTCCTCGGGATGGCTCACCTATGAGGTGCGCAGGCGCGTTTCGCTGGTGCCCTTGCCCACGCATGTCGCTCAATACCCGGTTCCCAGGGAAGAGCGCATGCGTGTAGTCCGGCTCACCGGCTTCGTGGTCTGGCACAAGGAACTCAGCATCGCTCTGCCAGCCGATGCCTGCTCGCACCTGGGCGATATTTCGGCGCTGGAGTTCGACGGCCGCTTTCCTGCCTGGCTGCGGCTCGATGCCGCATAGCCGGGCGACGCGTACGGCGATAAAAAACCCGCCGGATGGGCGGGTGGCGCCGTCTAGCGCTTGTGGTGAATCAATCGATTCCACCAGTAGTGGAGAGGGTGCGCGTGCTCGGGATAGAGAGGGGATTTGTGGAAGAATTCGGCCCTCACCGCGAGTACATACAAGAGCACAATTGCAACGGTGAATACGATAGCTACTGTCATGGCGCCTCCTTTTGGGATGACCACACACTCAGTGTAGGACTCGGAGGACGAACAGCAAAAAGCCCGCCGGTGCTCCGATTCGAGCGGCGTCCAGCCCCGGGCGCGGTGGGTCTTCATTTGCCCATGCAGCCGCCCGCGATAATCCCGGTTCGAACACGCGTCAGCCATCCATGAAGGCCCGGTCAGCGGCGGATCAAGCCGGTACTCTGTCCGAAACCGTGCGGGAATAAGTGGGGTATCGCACGCCTCGCGCCTGCAAGGTCATCGCAAAATACAAATCGCATCCGCGCCGGGACCACAGCGCCGGATTCTCTACCTCCTTGGGGAAGACTCGATGAAAAGGCTCGTGAGCGATCTGGCCGCCGTCATTGCATTGGGTCTTTTTTCCGCCGCCGGGGTGCAGGCGTCGGAAATCGCCTGCAAGACCATGCTGCGCTCGGACTTCATCCGCTGCGAGGAGGATCCGCTGGCAGCCGGCCAACGGTGCGTGAGCCAGGAAGATCTGCGCCCGCGAGGCGAGAGTCTGATCTGTGACTACGCGATTCTCAATATCGAGTATGAGCGCATCTACGCAGACCAGGATCGGATGCTGCTGGCGGGCGCCATCCAGCATGAAGGTGTTCTTGCGTGGCGCAGGAACCGGGATGYTTGTACGTCGGTGGAGTGCCTTGACGATGCCTTCGCCAATTGGCAGCAGGACGTGGCCAGGACGCAGCCGGAGCAAGCCGTCGCCCAGCCGGGCAAACCGCTGGCCGCATCGTTGCGTCGCACGCCGGCAGTCAAGTCCGCTCGCAGCAGGCCGAGACTTGGCAATGTGAGTTGGGTCGTGACGCCGACGCAGGATCGAACTGCGCCGCCACAGGTGATTGCCACGACGGTCTCGCAGCCGGCAGTGCTTGCGCCCATCGCTGTCGCTCCGCCAGTGGCGCAGCCTCATCGAGTCAGCGTCGCTCCCAGGCAAGAGCGGACTGCCGGCGGCTGGGGATCGCTTGGCGTGCTGGCATGGTTGGGGATCTTTTGCGGCGGCCTGGCTTACCTGTGGGACCGCAGGTTGCGCCATCGGTTTCCGGGGGCGCCAGGCATCTACGGGCGCGGACGCAGAAGCATCTACCGGCCGAGACGCAGGATACCGGTGCCGCTCCTTATCCTGAGTGGCTTGCTGGTTGCGAACGGACTCGTTCTGATCTTTATCCTCGCCAGGTGACCGGTGCGCCAGTGCTGCGCTTACCTGGGTTGACCCGGCCTGGCCCTGAACGGAAACGCCGCCATGCCAAGAAAGCAGGGTGGCGCCCCCGGGAGCATCAACCGGCGACAGTCACTCCGCATTTCCCGGCAATCGCGATCAGCGCGGGAATGTCCGGGGCTCCCGCGGGGATATCCTTGTCGATCGCCGCAAAGAGTTGAGCGGCATTGCCGGTATGGCTGGTCATCGAGATCATCTCGGCGCCGCCCGGACCAAAGCGGAAACTGTGTATCGTGCCCGCCGGCACGTGAACGAATGTGCCGGGCGTGGCGGTGATGGTGTTGTCACCATAGCGAATCTCGATCTTGCCCTTCAGGATATAGAACGATTCGTCCCAGGCATGGCTGTGCGGCGGTGGTCCGGCGCCCTCGTCGCCCTGCTGCAGGAAGACTTCATAACCTTGCGTCGCGGTATTCGAGGCGAGCACCGTTATTTTTTCTCCCACCACATCGAGCGGGCGCGCGTACGTGTCCGGGGTCACCGCAAATGGTCGTGGCGTCATGGATTCTGGCTCCCTGGAATCGGCTTCAGTCGTGAACTCAGCGTAGTGGGTGGAATCAGGAGAGTCTAGCGGCAGAGGTCGGCAGAGGTCGGCAGAGGTCGGCAGAGGTGGCCATCGCCGGCGGCGGCCTGCCGCGGAACTCCGCAGTCATCGGGGATCCTCGTCAGCATGGTCGCGATCACGCTCGTGGCCGTTCAGGACTGCATTTTGTCCGAGCGCGCACCGGGATATGTGTGGTATCGCACTCCGYATTCGCGAGGCGCGGTAGCAGAATACAGGGCTGATCCGCATAGGATCCCGGCGCCGAATTCTCTAATTCCATGAGAAGACGATGAAAAGGCTCATGAGCCATCTGGCCGCCCTCATTGCCTTGGGGCTTTTCTTCGCCTTCAGTGCGCAGGCGTCGGATATCGCCTGCAAGACGTCGCTGCGCGCGGCTTCCGTCCATTGCGAGGATGCGATGGCGGGCGGCCAGAACTGCCTGAAGCGGGCGAACAAGCGTCCGCATGCCGAGAACCTGATCTGCGACTACGCGTTGCTCAATATCGGGTATGAGCGCATTTACGCCAGCCAGCTTCGGATGTTGCGTGCGGGTCTTATCCGCAAGGCAGACATCACTGCCTGGCGCAAGACCCGGGATGCATGTGGTTCGGTGAAATGCCTTGACGAGCTTTTCGCCGGCTGGCAACAGCATGCTGCCCAGAAGAAGGCAGCACGAGATACCGTCCAGCCGAAAAAGCCGCTTGCCGCGTCTGCGGGTGACACGCCGGAGGATAAGGCGGCGCGAGGCAGGCCGAGACGCGGTGAGGCGAAGTGGTCGATGACATCGACGCGGGAACCGAGCGCGCCTCCACAACGGATCTACACGCAGACCAGTGCGCAACCGCCCGTGCTGGCCCCCATGTCCGGTGCACCTTCAGAGGCTGAGCCAAGGTGGATCAAGGCGCCTCTCGCGCAAGAGCGGACTGCCTACCGCGTGGGATCGCTTGGCGGGTTGGCATGGCTAGGGATCCTCGGCGTGGGTTCGGCCTGCTTGTTCACGCGCAGGCTGGGCCAGCGGTTCCCGGGCGTGCCGGACATTTACCGACGGATCCGCAGCATGCCTGTGACCACGCTCATCCTGAGCGGCCTGCTGGTGGTGAACGCATTGTTCATGGTCCTCATGCTATTCGAGGAATAGGCCTGCGAGCTGGGGAGGCTTGCTCGCGACGGGCCGTCTCTGGCCTCTTCCTGCCTGACGAACTGGCGGTCGGTCAATCAATGAATCCAACCCCGCGCCATCATCGGTTCATACCGTCGGCATTCGTTCGCCTGACGAAATCAAGACCGACAAGCGCCATCCCCGTCATGACGCATCCGCTCAGCAGGGAAAATGCCGCTATCGCCAGCGTCCCGTGCCCGGCGCGACGCTCGGGCACGGTTGGCCCCGAGGCGAAGTGCGTATTGACGAGGTGCTTCGTTCGGAGTTCCTCTGCGATCAGGCCGATGTCGTTGAAGACTTCCCGGATGTCGTCGTCTTTCAGATCGGCGCCGTCGAACATGTTTTTCTGCAGCGCAAGGTAGACGGCGAGCATGGCCTTGCCCGAGTTGGCAGGGTCCCTCGATGCCTCCGCGCGAGCGAAGAATGCTTCGCGCAGCGTATTCTGGGCGGCTTCCCGCTCAAGCGAATCGATCGCCGTGCGAAGATCGACGATAAGGGATTCGGTTCCGACAAGCTGCGCCACCGGCGACAGATATTTCGAGCTTCCGGCATCGGATGACAGCAGTTGCCTGGATTCGAGCTTCGATGCGCCGGGGTACCTGCCGGCTATGATCTTCAGGGACTTCATCCGCGCGGTTTCCTGGCGGAGTTCGAGCCGTTTCGAAATGAGCTGGTTGTCGATTCTCTGCTTCTTGGCCTTGAACTCGGCGGCCTTCGTGTGCACGATCTCCGTCAGTTCCTGGCGCAGCATGGTGTCCTTGAGGAAGTCTCCCAGGATTCTTACCCTTGCTGTCGCTTGCGCAGGCGATGGCGCGGCAAAGGAGATGGCGAAGCCAAGGATATCCATGTCGATGGGCGTCTTGCTGTTGTTGAGATATCCCAGTTCCGCTTTTGAATAAGGCAGCACGGGTGTCACGTGCTTGCGGAGAAAACTCTCCTGCAAGGCATTTGCCAGATATTGCCCGTTGGCGTCACCTCCCAGTTGTTCGTGGCCGAGAAAGCGGCGTAGCGCGCCTTTGTCCGCGAATGCGGAGCGCTGGGTGTTGTACTCCGTCAGTTTTCGACTTGCCCTGAGGAAGCCTTCGCTCCTGTAATTTTCGCTGGCGGCGAACAGGATGGAGAACGAGATGCCTGAGACGACGGGCACAAAGATAAGCAGCCACATCCAGTGTTTGCGCAGCCAGTGCCCCGTGGCGATGAAGGAAAAGGGTGTCGCTGATGAAGTTTCCGACGATTTTATTTCCAGCATGGAGTCTCTGCGAAACAGCCGATTGGTATGTGCCAGCCATGGAGGCCGGCAAGTCAGAATCCATCGCGGCAGTGATTCGATGGTGCGGAAACATCCCAAGATGAAATGGAAACTTCTCCATTTTCCGAGTACTTGCCGAGTACTTGCCGAGTACTTGCCGGTCGGACAGTCGGAGGAAATCGCTCATCGGCGACCCGGGCCGGCAGGCCGTCCCGGCTGTCCAGCCAATCCGCCCGGGATCCCCGCATCGCCTGGCGGCAGGAACGGCAGTTGTCCGGCACACCAGCGCGCCTGAAGCGCGGCCATGTGGCCCGGGGCGCGGGCACCCCGGGCAGGCATCGGCGCGAACTCGCACGCAATGGGCGCATACTTGGCATCGCGCGAGTCGTGGGGGATGTCATGGGAAAGCTCTTCGAAGCATTGCCGGCGGACGAGCGCGCAGACTTCGAGGCCGCTTGCAGGAAGCATGGCCGGACCCGCGAAGAATTCACGGTCGTCCTTGATGAGGAGGCCCCTCCCCGGGATGCGGTGGGTCCCATTCCCCGCAAGGTGGCGGTCCAGGCCAACCTGACCGGCGCTCGCCAGTCCTATCCCGCGGCAAGCGGCACGTCCTGGACTGCCGAGTTCGAGCGGGACCTCGCCCGGGGCTTTTTCTGGGAAACCTACGACTAGGTACGGGTACGCACCGCCGCCATCGTCCCCAGCCTATTCGCCATCCCCGAACGGCAACTCGCCCTGCACCGGGAGCACGGCAAGATCTTCCCCGCCGGCCATCGTCAAGGTGCTGACGCGCACGCCCAGCAGCCGGATCCTCCGGTCCAGCGCGACACGCTTCACGCATTCCGTCGCCGCCCGCCGCAGCAATACGGCGTCGGCCGTCGGCGCGGGCATGCTCAGGTCGCGGGTCACGGTCTGGAAGTCGTCGTAGCGCAGCTTTACCCCGATCGTGCGGCCGACGTACCCCTTGCGGCGGAGGTCCTCGGCCAGGCGCTGGCACAGGGCGGTAAAGATTTCGGAGAGGGCCTGGCGGTCCTGGCGGGGGTGGAGGTCGCGTTCGAAGGTGGTTTCGCGGCTCATGGACTTCGGTTCGGAGCTGACCACGACGGGACGGTCGTCCTGGCCCTGGGCGATTTCCGCCAGCCAGGCTGAGTAGCTGCGGCCGAAGTGGCTTTGCAGCAGCCCAAGGTCGGCGCTGGCGAGGTCGCCGACGGTGGCGATGCCGAGCGCGGCGAGCTTTTCGGTCGCCTTGGGGCCAATGCCGTTGACCTTGCGCACGGGCAGCGGCCAGATGCGACGGGGGATGTCGTCGGCGCCGAGCAGGGTGAGGCCGTCAGGCTTGTCCAGTTCGGAGCCGATCTTGGCCAGGAGCTTGTTGGGGGCGATGCAGATCGAGCAGCTTAACTGGGTGGCTTCACGTACGGCTTGCTTGATGCGCGCGCCGAGATCGGCCGGTTCACCGGCGACTTCGCTGAGATCAATGTAGATTTCGTCGATGCCGCGGTCTTCGATCTGGTCGGTGAAGGTGTGGACGGCGGCCTTGAAGAGGCGGGAGTAGTGCCGGTAGGAGTCGAAGTCGGTGGGCAGCAGGATGGCGTCGGGCGCGAGTTGGGCGGCTTTCATCATGCCCATGGCCGAGAAGACGCCGAGCGCGCGTGCTTCATAGGTGGAGGTGGTGACGACGCCGCGGCCGGCGTAGTCGCGCAGGCGGGCGAAGCGCCGGCTGCCGTCCGGCAGGATTTCGGGCACGGCGTTGCGTCCGCCGCCGATCACCACGGGCATGCCGCGCAGCTCCGGGTACCGCAGGAGTTCGACGGAAGCGTAGAACGCGTCCATGTCCAGGTGGGCGATGCGGCGAGTTGCGGAAGGCATTGTCGGCTGGCAGGGATTGGCGACGCCTCCATCCGGCCATGCCGGGGCGGGGTGTCGCGATAACTGTATGCATATACAGTATATCGAACTCTGCGCCGGGCATCGATGCCGCCGGCGAACGCGCTTTCATTTTGCCTGCAAGCGCAATGCGACGATTCTCAAGACGGTGCGCGCCACCCGCGCGGACATCGGCCGGGCCGGCGGTCGGTTGTCACAAGCGGCCAGCGGCAGCCGGCGCGCGGCTCGCCACCGCCCGCTGACAGCGGTCCGAGGCTGCGCCGGAGCGGCGCTTACCGCAGCAGGAATCCGATATCGTCGACGCTGATCTGCGCTGCCGGCACGCCCCGGCGTTGCTGGAACAGCATGTGCTGCAGCACCTGGCGGCGCTGCGCGGCGAAGACCGCCAGGTCGATGGGCGACCCGGCGCGCGCGTAGTGTTCGATCAGGAGCTTGTAGGCGCGGTGTCGCATGCGCAGGGCCTCGCCGTCGGCGCGGAGCTTGCTGGTGTCTTCCGGCGCGGGGCGCTCGACATTGCGCAGCGCTTCGAGCGCATGGGCGTGCAGGTCGCGATAGCGATCGAGTTCGGCCTGGGTGGTGCGCAGGCGTTCGCGCAGGTCCCGTACCTTGCGCTGCAATTTCAGTGTCATGCCGACACCGTGCTCGATCAGCGCGACGGTTTCCAGTGCATGGCTGGCGGCGGCGATGGTGTTCTTCCAGATACCCCGGTCGGACGTGTCGGCGTCCGTTGCCCAGCCATCGCGGGCTCCGCTCAATGTCTTCATATGACCCCTTTGACCCTTGTATCGATTTCCGGCGGCCGGTCCTGTGGTTTCCGGTCCTGTCCGTGCGCATGGTGGCCGCGCTGACCTGGCGGCCTGCCATGCCGATGCAACCTCGTGCGCTTGGGTGCATCTGAGCCGGCAGCCTTGCGTCGAGGTTTTGGGGAAAGATCGTACGGTTTTACCCCGTCCGGGCCAAGTAGAAGATGCTTAGATCTGGTCTTCCCGGCGCCTATGTCGCGTAATGTCTACGGGCCTTGGCGCGGCTGCCCTTGTCATGGTGCTGACACCGGCACAGTGCGGGCGGGGAGGGGGTCAGGCTCCGCCGCCATGCCGTTGGGGTCACACGGGCGCAGGAGGCAATGGCGGGACGGTGGCTCAGCTTTCCTGGGCTTCGAGCGTGAAGCGGGCGCCGGCGTCCTGGCCCAGCAGCGTGACCAGGGTGGGCATGGCTGCTTCCAGGTTTTCCTTGAGGCGCCACGGCGGGTTGACGATAAACATGCCGCTGCCGTGCAGGCCCAGGCCGCCCGCGACCGGCTGCTTCACGGTGAGGGAGACATGCAGCCAGCTCTTGAGCGGCAGTTTTTTCAGCTGCACCGGCAACTGCACCGATTCGCGGCGTTGCACTTCGGGGTACCAGACCGCATAGATGCCGGTGGCAAAGCGCTGCAGGCCATCCTGTACGGTCCGCACCACGCGGGCGTAGTCCTGCTTGTCTTCGTAGGAGGGGTCGATCAGCACCACGGCGCGGCGCGGCGCAGGGGGCAGGATGGCATTGATGCCGGTGAAGCCGTCGCCGTCGTACAGCATGACGCGGCGGCCGGCGCCCCGGAAGTTGTCGCGCAGCACCTGGATCTCCGTGCTGTGCATCTCGAACAGGCGCAGGCGGTCGGCCTCGCGCAGCATCTGCCAGGCAAGCCAGGGCGAGCCGGGGTAGTGCCGCAGGTTGCCGTCGGGATTGAGGGTGCGCACCTGTTCCAGGTAGTCCTCGAGTAGCGTGGGCATGGGCCGCTTGGCGGCGGCGGCCTGCCACAGGCGGGCGATGCCCGTTTCAAACTCGCCCTTTTTCTGCGCGTAGGCATGGTCCAGCGCATACAGGCCGGCGCCGGCATGCGTGTCGATGTACCAGAACGGCTTGTCCTTCTGGGTCATCTGCTCCAGCAACTGGACCACGATGGCATGTTTGAGGACATCGGCGTGGTTGCCGGCGTGGAAGGCGTGACGGTAGCTGAACATGAGAAGGGGGGAAGGCGGGAATGTGGCGTGCGGCTGCCGGCCGGCGGCGCAGGGCGCTATGCTACCATCGCCCGCGTCCGGTGCCGCCTGCCTGCCCTGGCGGTACTCCCGGGATCCTCGCTTCTCCTTCCCATTGCCGACGTCCCTTCGTTTCATGTCCCGCGCCTTAGATCCCGCCGAGCCCGTCTTTTCCGATACCGGCCCGCCTTATTCGGCGCGCTATGGCGATGTCTATCACAGCGACGAGGGCGGGCTCGCACAGGCCCGCCACGTATTCCTCGCCGGAAACCATCTGCCGCAGGCCTGGGATGGCCGCGATCAGTTCGTGATCCTGGAGACGGGCTTCGGCCTGGGCCTGAATTTCCTGGCCACGTGGCAGGCCTGGCGTGCCGATCCACAGCGCTGCGGGCGGCTGCATTTCGTTTCGATCGAGAAGCATCCGTTTACGCGCGAAGGCCTGGCTGCCGTGCACGAGAAGATGCCCGGCGCCGACGAACTGGGTCCGCTGGCTGCGCAGTTGCGCCAGGCCTGGCCGCTCGCGCTTCCGGGCCTGCACCGGATGGAGTTCGAGCAGGGCGCGGTGGTGCTGACCCTTGCCTTCGGCGATGTCGACAGCATGCTGCCGCGGCTGGTGGCGGGCGTCGATGCGTTCTACCTGGACGGCTTCGCGCCCGACCGCAATCCGGAGATGTGGCAGCCGCAGCTGATGAAGCGGCTGGCGCGCCTTGCACGGCCGGAGGCCACGCTGGCGACCTACGCCGCGGCCGGCTTTTTCCGGCGCGGACTGCAGGCGGCCGGCTTCGTGGCCAAGCGTGCCACGGGCTACGGCAGCAAATGGCATATGACGGTGGCGCGCTTCCCCGCCGAACGCGGCCAGCGCCGGCATCCGCCGCCCGCGCCGGCTGCCTGGCCCGAACGCCRTGCGATCGTGATCGGTGCCGGGCTGGCTGGCTGCGCGGTGACCGAGCGCCTGGCCGCGCGCGGCTGGCAGGTGACCCTGTTCGACACGCATGACGGCCCGGCGCGGCAGACCTCGGCTCACCGCGCGGCAGCCATGCATCCGCATCTTTCCTCGGACGACAGCATCCTGTCGCGGCTGTCGCGGGCCGGCAATCTGGAGTCGCTGCGCAACTGGGCGGCGCTGGCCGCGGCAGGGCACGCACCGCGCTGGCACGGCTGCGGTGTGCTGCAGACCGGCGCGGACGCGGAGGATGCGCGTATCCAGCAGGCGGCCCTCGCCGCGCTCGGGTTTCCCGAGGCGTTCGCGCGCTGGATGCCCGCCGGGGAGGCCGCGCGCCGGCATGGCGCGGGGGTGCCCCTGGGCGGGCTATGGTTCGAGCAGGGCGGCTGGGCGGCGCCGCCCGATATCTGCGGCGCGCAGCTGGCGCGAGCCGGCGCGGCGGTGGCGCCGCGCTTCGGCTGCCGCGTGGCGCGGCTGGCGCGCGAGGGCGATGGCTGGCAGGCCCTCGACGAGGCCGGCGCGGTATTGGCGCGGGCGCCGGTGGTGGTGCTCGCCAACGCCCACGAGGCGCTGCGCCTGCTGCCGCTGCGCCATATGACGATCGACCGGGTGCGCGGCCAGCTGACCACGCTCGCGCCGGCGCAGGTGGCGCAGCTCGGCACCTGGCCCGACTGCGTGGTGACCGGGACCGGCTACCTGCTGCCACGCGCCGGGGACGGGAGCGCGCGCTTCGGATCGAGTTATGAACCTGCCGGCGAGGATGCCGGCGATCTGCGCGAGCGCACCGAAGTGCATGCCGAGAACCTGGCCAAGCTCGGTGTCCTGCTGCCCGGGCTGGCCGGGGCCGCGGCCGCGCTCGATCCGGCTGCGCTTGCGGGCTATGTCGGCGTGCGCAGCGTTTCGCACAATCGCCTGCCGCTGATCGGGCGCATTGCCGACGAGGCCCGGGCTGCGCGCGACGCATCCGCCTTGCGCGGCGCGCGCCTGCGCGACGTGCCGCGCCTGCCCGGTCTCTATGCGGCCCTTGCATATGGCTCGCGTGGCCTCACATGGGCCGCACTGGGGGCGGAATTGCTGGCCAGCCAGATCGAGGGGGAGCCATTGCCGCTCGAACTCGAGCTGGCCGAGGCCGTCGATCCGGCGCGGCTGCTGGTTCGCGCCTTGCGGCAAGGGCTGGCGGCGGACGCCGGCGCGGGCTGCACGCGCGGTTCCGAGCCCGTTACCGGGTAAAAACTGCCGGAACCGAACGAAAACCGTGCGATAATCCCCGTTTTCCGTTTGCGCGGGGCCTATGCCCGGAAGCTCCCGGGGCGCGGTTCTCAGCGCGTGCCGGCGGTTTTCATGCAGAGCTTCGCACTGGCACCGGCGCTCGCCGCTGCGCATTGCCCAAGTGATGCCGGGCACGCGAGCGGAGTGCGCTTACGAACACAACAACATCTCTGGATTGGATCAACGACCATGTCGAATGTCATTGAAAACCTTGGCAAACTGGACCGCAAGGTGACCCTGGCCATTCCCAAGGCCGAAGTCGAAAAGGAAAAGCTGGAACGTCTGGTTCGCCTGTCGAAGACGGTGAAGATGTCCGGTTTCCGTCCCGGCAAGGTGCCGATGAAGATGGTCGAAAAGCAATACGGCCAGCAAGTCGAGTTCGAAGTGCGCTACGACAAGGCTGCCCGCAAGTTCTTCGACCTCACCAAGGAACAGGACGTCAAGGTCGCTGGCCAGCCCAAGTTCGAAGTCAAGACCGACGGCATCGCCGAAGACCAGGTGGCCTTCGACGCCACCTTCGAGGTGTACCCGGAAGTCAAGCTCGGTGACCTGTCGGACGCCGAAGTGACCCGCACCAAGACCGAAATCACCGATGCCGAAGTCGACAAGACCATCGACATCCTGCGCAAGCAGCGCGTGCACTACCACACCCGCGGCGAAGCCGGCGAGCACGGCGACGGCGGCGGCGAAGTGGCGGCCCAGAACGGCGACCGCGTCACGCTGGACTTCATCGGCAAGATCGACGGCGTCGAATTCCCCGGCGGCAAGGCGGACGACTTCGCCTTCGTGCTGGGCGAAGGCCGCATGCTGCCCGAGTTCGAGGCTGCTGCGCTGGGCCTGAAGGTCGGCGAAAGCAAGACCTTCCCGCTGGCTTTCCCCGAGGACTACCACGGCAAGGAAGTGGCCGGCAAGACCGCCGAGTTCACSRTCACGCTGAAGAAGRTSGAGTGGGCGCACCTGCCGGAAGTSRAYGACGRSTTCGCSAAGWCGCTCGGCATCGCYGACGGCAGCGTCGAGAAGATGCGYGCCGACATCCGCGAAAACCTSGAGCGYGAAGTCAAGCGCCGCACCCACGCCATGCTCAAGGACCAGGTGATGGACGCGCTGCTCAAGGCCAGCGAGCTGGACGTGCCCAAGGCACTGGTCGAGCAAGACCAGGAGCGCCTGGTCGAAATGGCCCGCCGCGACCTGGAACAACGCGGCATGCCGAACGCCAAGGACATGCCGATTCCGGCCGAGATGTTCACCCAGCAGGCCGAGCGCCGCGTCAAGCTGGGCCTGATCCTGGCCGAGATCGTCAAGGCCCACGGCCTGGACGCCAAGGCTGACCAGATCAAGGCCGAGATCGAGGACTTCGCGAAGAGCTACGAAGACCCGAAGGAAGTCATGCGCTGGTACTACGGCGACCAGCAGCGCCTGGCCGAGATGGAGGCCTACGTGCTGGAAAACAACGTGGTAAATTTCGTGTGCGACAAGGCCAAGGTCACCGACAAGACGGTGTCCTTCGAGGAACTGACTGCCGAAGGCAACCAGCCCCAGCAGGCCTGAGCCTGGCCCATGGCCGGCGCGCCGCTTCCAGCGTGCGCACCGGCCGCGGCCTTGTCTCTCACCGAACTCCAGGAGAACTTGCATGACCCGCAATGATTTGCTTGACCGTCTGGCCACCACGCAGGCCTCCGCCCTGGAAACGCAGGGACTCGGGCTGGTGCCGATGGTGGTCGAGCAGTCCGGTCGGGGCGAGCGCGCCTATGACATTTACTCGCGCCTGCTGAAGGAGCGCGTGATTTTCATGGTGGGCGAAGTCAACGACCAGACCGCTAACCTGGTAGTGGCACAGCTGCTGTTCCTGGAGAGCGAAAACCCCGACAAGGACGTCTCGCTCTACATCAAYTCGCCGGGYGGCTCGGTGTCGGCTGGCCTGGCCATCTACGACACGATGCAGTTCGTGAAGCCCGACGTGTCGACGCTGTGCATGGGCATGGCCGCCAGCATGGGCGCCTTCCTGCTCGCAGCGGGCGCCAAGGGCAAGCGTTCGGCGCTGCCCAACTCGCGCATCATGATCCACCAGCCGCTGGGCGGCGCGCGCGGCCAGGCCTCGGATATCGAGATCCAGGCGCGCGAGATCCTGTACCTGCGCGAGCGGCTCAACGGCATCCTGTCGGAAGTCACTGGCCAGTCTGTCGAGAAGATTGCCCGCGATACCGATCGCGACAACTTCATGAGCGGCGACCAGGCGGTGGACTATGGCCTGATCGACAAGGTCATCGCCCGCCGTAGCTGATAAGCCGTCCCGGGCGCGCTGGCGGCCGGGCGGTGCCGGACCGGGACCTTCGGGAACCCGGGGCCGGCGGAATGACGAAGGCTATGCAGAAACGAGGCCTGGCGCCTCGTTTTTGCTTTTGCCCCACAGCGTAGGGGTTCCACCGCCGCGCCAATTGTTTTGGCGTATGATGCGTTTGAAGCGTATCCCCGCAGCGCTCTTGGCCCTGCGGCACGCACACTGCTAATGTGACTGATTCCTATGGCGGATAAAAAAGGTTCATCGAGCGAGAAGCTCCTTTACTGCTCGTTCTGCGGCAAGAGCCAGCACGAGGTAAAGAAGCTCATCGCTGGCCCGTCGGTGTTCATTTGCGACGAATGCATCGACCTGTGCAACGAGATCATCCGCGACGAGGCAGCCGCATCCGACAAGGATGCAGGTGGCGCGGCCAAGTCTGATCTCCCCACGCCGCACGAGATCCGCGAAAGCCTGGATCAATACGTGATCGGGCAGGAGCAAGCCAAGAAAATCCTGGCGGTAGCGGTCTACAACCACTACAAGCGCCTGAAGCATCTCGGCAAGAAAGACGACGTCGAACTGTCCAAGAGCAATATCCTGCTGATCGGGCCGACCGGCTCCGGCAAGACGCTGCTGGCGCAGACGCTGGCGCGCCTGCTCAACGTGCCGTTCGTGATCGCCGACGCCACCACGCTGACCGAGGCCGGCTATGTCGGCGAGGACGTGGAAAACATCATCCAGAAGTTGCTGCAGAACTGCAACTACGAGGTGGAGAAGGCGCAGCGCGGCATCGTCTACATCGATGAGATCGACAAGATCTCGCGCAAGTCGGACAACCCGTCCATCACGCGCGATGTGTCGGGCGAGGGCGTGCAGCAGGCGCTGCTCAAGCTGATCGAGGGCACCATGGCCTCGGTGCCGCCGCAGGGTGGCCGCAAGCATCCGAACCAGGACTTCCTGCAGGTGGATACCACCAATATCCTGTTCATCTGCGGCGGTGCATTCGATGGCCTGGAAAAGGTCATCATGCAGCGCTCGGACAAGACCGGCATCGGTTTTGCCGCGCAGGTGCAGAGCAAGGAAGAACGCGACGCCAGCGAAGTGCTGCCGCAGACCGAGCCGGAAGACCTGATCAAGTTCGGCCTGATCCCGGAACTGATCGGCCGCCTGCCGGTGGTCGCCACGCTGGCCAAGCTGGACGAGGCCGCGCTGATGCAGATCCTGGTCGAGCCCAAGAATGCGCTGATCAAGCAATACCAGAAGCTGCTGGCGATGGAAGGCGTCGAGCTGGAAATCCGCCCGGCGGCGCTGTCGGCGATCGCCCGCAAGGC